>JBFIIN010000348.1:0-4287 GCA_041601225.1 Oceanococcus sp. | reverse complement strand
GCGCGATGTCCGGCCCGATCTGCCGTCTGAATTGGCCGATGTTGTGGCGCGCCTGCTGGAAAAGGAACCCGGCAAGCGCTTCCAGACCGGGCAAGAACTCGCCGAGCAGCTCCTGTTGATCTTTGATCGGCTGCAATATGCCGATCGCCAGATCAAGCGCAACGAGAATCGTGACTCGCTCCGCGGCCTGCGATTTTTTCAGGATTTTGAAGAGCAGGAGATCGATGAACTTCTGAGCTTTAGCACCATGCTGACCTTCCATGCAGGAGATGTGATTATTCGCGAAGGCGACATCGACAATGCCTTCTACATCATCGCGGTGGGCGGAGCGGAGATTCAGAAAGCCGGCAAGCCCATGATGTCCATAGGCAAGGGTGACGTCTTTGGTGAAATCGGTTTCCTGACGGCAGCCAAACGCACCGCGTCGGTCGTGGCGCTGACTGAGGTCCTGGCGCTCAAGGTCAATTCAACGGCGATGAACAAGGCCTCGCGCGACACCCAGCTGCGCTACTACAAGGTCTTTTGTGAAACCCTGATCTATCGTCTTTCGCTGACCAGCGCCAAACTGTCGGCACGCTCCTGAATTATTCCAGGCGCGCCCGGCCGCCGGTTTCGACAAACCAGCGATAGGTTTCCGCGAGCCCGGCGCCCAGTTCAACTTGCGCCTGCCAGCCCAGCGAGCGCATGCGGCTGACGTCCAGCAATTTGCGTGGCGCGCCGTCCGGATACTCCGGATTGAAGCGCAGCGCGCCGGAAAACCCGACAACCTCACCGATCAGCGTCGCCAGCTCGGCGATGGTGACATCGATGCCAGTTCCCACATTCAAATGCGAGCGCATGGTTTCGGTCACGCTCTGGTAACGCGCCGGCTCGAGATTGGCCACGAAGAGGCAGGCCTGAGCCAGATCGTCAACATGCAGGAATTCACGGCGCGGGGTTCCGGTACCCCAGACTTCAACCTCCTTTGCGCCGGCAAGTTTCGCCTCATGAAACTTGCGCATCAGGGCCGGGATGACGTGGCTGTTTTGCAGATGGAACAGATCGCCTGGACCGTAGAGATTGGTCGGCATGACCGAGCGAAAATCGCAGCCATACTGGCGATTGTAGGATTCGCACAATTTGATCCCGGCAATCTTGGCCAGCGCGTAGGGCTCGTTGGTTGGCTCCAGCGGTCCACTCAGCAGCACGTCTTCAGCCATGGGCTGCGGCGCCGCGCGCGGATAGATGCAGGAACTGCCCAGGAACAGCAGTCCACGCGCCTCATGGGTCCATGCGCTATGAATGACATTGGTTTCCATAACCAGATTGTCGCGAATGAACTCGGCCGGCCGGCTGTTATTGGCGTGTATCCCGCCCACTTTGGCGGCGGCGAGAAACACGTAGTCCGGTCGCTCGCGGGCGAACATCGCGTCAACCGCTCCGGAATCGGTCAAATCAAGCTCGGCACGCGTCTTGAATATCAGGTTGTTGTAACCGGCCGACTGCAGGGCCCGCACGATGGCCGAACCGACCATGCCGCGATGCCCGGCGACGAATATCCGCTCCGATGTTTTCATATGCTCCGTCAACGTTGTAGTACCCGGGCTGAAGCCGCCGCGACCCAGCCGCGCGGCAACAATCGCCCCATCATGCTCACTGCATAGTTTGAGCGTCCCGGCACGATAAAGCTCCGATTGCGTTCCAGCGCGCGCAAGCCCTCACGAACCACCTCATCAGCCTGCATCAGGCTTGCCGCCGGCAACTTGTCCTTGAGATCGGACTTGCCGGTCGCCTCGAAGAACGCGGTGTCCACCGGCCCGGGACACAGGGCCAGCACACGCACGCCTCGATTGCGACATTCGCCCCACAATCCTTCACTGAACGCGAGGACGAAGGCCTTGGTCGCGCCGTAAATCGTCATGAACGGCGTCGGCTGGAAAGCCGCGACCGACGCCACGTTGATTATCGCACCATCCGACCGTTCGATCATCGCGGGCAAAAAGGCGTGGCTCAGTTCGACCCCCGCCAGTACATTCAGCAGCACTTCGGCCCGCTCACGCCCTGGATCCTGTTTGTGAAATGGTCCGACCGTACCGAAACCGGCATTGTTGATCAGAAAATCAACCTGCAAGCCACGCTGCACAATGCGCTCGGCCAGCGCCTGCCCGGCGCCGGCCCGAGCCAGGTCATCGGGCATGACCTCCACGTGACCGCCATGGGCATCGGCCAATTCCGTGGCCAGCTGTTTCAGTCTGTCGCGCGAGCGCGCGGTCAAAATCAGGTCCATGCCACGCGCGGCGAGCGCCGCGGCAAAACTGGCTCCGATGCCGGAGGACGCGCCGGTGATGAGCGCCGTGCGCCCGCGGTAAATGTCGCTACGCCGTCTCATTCCGGAATCTTGAACTGCGCGTCCCGTTTCTGCAGGCCGGCCCGCACGGCTTCGAGCTGGTTTGGCGATCCCAGCAACTGCGCCTGCAACTTGGCCTCCAAAGCCAGACCGGTGGCCGCATCCGCGCGCCAGGCGGCTTCCAGCAACTGCTTGCTGGCCCGGATGGCGTCAGGCGATTTGCTGGCGATCTCCTGGGCCATGGCGCGCGCGGCCGCCAGAGGATCATCCACAACCCGGGTAACCAGCCCCAGTTCGGCGGCCTCGACCGCGGGCACAATCCGGCCGCTAAATACCAGTTCCTTGGCCACGTCCAGCCGCACCAGATCGCGCAGGGTCTGGGTTGCGGTCATGTCCGGGATAAGACCGTACTTCATTTCCATGACCGAATATCGCGAATCCGGCGTCCCCAGCCGGATGTCAGCCGCCAGCGCAAGCTGGAGCCCGCCGCCAAATGCCGCGCCGTGGATCGCGGCGATCACGGGCACCTCGAGTTGTTTCCAGTTATACGCCAGGCTTTGGGCGAAGTTGGCGATCTCTCCGGGCACGGGCGCAAATCCTTCGGTGAGGGCTTCCGGAGTGCCCATGAAACTGGGGAAATCCAGCCCGGAACAGAAGCTCGGCCCGGCGCCGTGGATAACCACGCAGCGCAGTCCGCGATCGCCGCGCAGGCTCCGCCCCGCAGCGGCGATGGCCTTGAACATCGCCCAATCCAGCGCATTGTGCTTGTCCGGCCGATTCAAACGGACCTCGGCAATCGTATCCTGACGCTCAATGACGACGCGCTCACTCATATGGGTCATCCCGGCAGCTGAATTTGGCACCAAGATTAACTCAAGCCGCCGGCTCCCGGCCCTGGGCCGGTGGAATTGCCGTAATATCCTGCCCCACAATCGACCAGGAGCATTCGATGCCGGAATTCCGCAGCCGGGTAAGTGGACTGGGTGCCTATGTACCTCCGCGCGTGGTCACCAACCACGATCTTGAAGAGATGCTGGACACCAGCCACGAGTGGATCCTGGAGCGTTCGGGCATCGAGGAGCGCCGCTGGGTCGAGCCCGGCGAAGGCAATTACGACATGGGCGCCAAAGCCGCCCGTCAGGCCATCGAAAACGCCGGACTCAGCCCCGCAGACATCGATTGCATCGTCTACGCCACCCTGTCGCCCGATCATTTTTTCCCCGGTTGCGGCGTCTTTCTGCAACGTGAACTGGGCCTGGGCCAGGTCGCCGCCTTTGACATCCGCGAGCAGTGTTCCGGATTTGTTTACGGGCTGCAGATGGCGGACGCCCTGATCCGGGTGGGGCAGTATCAGAACATCCTGCTGGTGGGCTCGGAAGTGCACTCCAATGCCCTGGACGACACCCCCCGCGGGCGCACGATCTCGGTGCTGTTCGGCGACGGCGCCGGTGCCGCGGTGATCAGCCGCAGCGACAGCGCCGAGCGGCGGATATTGAGCAGTCGCATGCACTCCGACGGCAGCGATGCCGAGGCCCTGTGGATGCCTTACCCGGGCATGAATCAAAAGCCCATGATTTCGGCCGCGGATCTGGAAGCGGGCCGCCAATACCCCACCATGGATGGGCAGCGGGTCTTCAAATCCGCGGTTAAGCGGATGCCCGAAGTCGTTCGCGAAACCCTGGAGGCCGAAGGCTTGACGCTGGATGACGTGGACATGCTGATTCCACATCAGGCCAATCTGCGCATCAATGAGATGGTCGCCAAGATGCTGCGGCTGCCGCCCGAGCGCGTCCACAACAACATCCAGAAGTACGGCAACACGACCGCCGCAACAATTCCGCTGTGCCTCAAGGAAGCGGTCGACCTGGGCAAGGTCAAGCCCGGCGACCTGGTGTGCTGCGTGGCCTTTGGCGCCGGCTTTACCTGGGGCTGCGTGCTGCTGCGCTACTGAGCCAGCAGGG
>JBFIIN010000347.1:0-4292 GCA_041601225.1 Oceanococcus sp. | reverse complement strand
CGGCACCCTGATCCCAGTAATTGCGTCGCGGCCAGCCGTCAGGCGTTGGCCGATCTGATCTACCGCGAGACGGTGGTCTGTGAAATTCCGGATCGGGCCGAGCGCGCAGCTTGCCGCATCGGCGAGCGAGATCTGGCCGAACTGCTGATCGCCCGTGGCTTCGCCCTGCCCGCCGGCGAGGCCGCGCCGGCCCCGCCAGCCCGCTCCGAGCCGGCGACGATCGGCAGCCTGTTGTTGCTGGCCGACCAACTCTGGCAGAAGTTCCGTTTCGGCTGGTCGCAGCCGCGCCAGCTGCGCCTTGCCGGCGCGGTCCTGCTCGGACTGGTCATCTGGTGGACCGCCAGACGACAGTTGCTTGCGCTGCCACTGCGGTCTGCGCGCGGCCTGCGCTGGCTTGCGGGACTGGGTGCACCCGGTCTGGCTCTGGCCGGCGCCTGGGCGCTGCATACGCTCAGCTGGCAGGCCCTGGCCTGCGGCAGCGCCGCAGCCGGCGGCCTGGGCGCGGGCGCCTACCTGCTGATACGCGGCGCGGAGCTGGCAGGCGCCGGTCTGGCGCGACTGTTCCGCCGCCGGCACGGCGCGGATCAGCTTAAGGCGCGGGTCGCGGCCGAAATGGACAGCGGGTTGATCGATCAGGACCTATACGCGCTGGCATTGGACAGGTCCGCCGGGGCCGAGCCGCGCGCACGGCGCATTTACGCCGGTCTGCGCGCCAAGCGTCTGGATGCCCAGCTGCGCAATGCCGACGAACGCATTGATTTCATCGCGACCGACGATTGAATTCGGGAATTCACGCAACGCGGCGCACGGCAATGCGCAGATCGTCGTCGCCAATCCTGAAACTCTCGCTGAGCTCACCCTGCGGATCTGCTGTCAGCCGCAGATCAACGGCCAGGGTCTCGGCGCAAATGCTGCGGGTATGGGTCTCAATGGCCGCCGCAAGTTCGCCCGCTGAACTCAATTGCAGTTCGATGCGGTCAGTCACGGCGAAATCCGCCTGCTTGCGCAGATTCTGCACCCGATTGACAACCTCACGGGCCAGGCCCCTGGCGCGCAGCTCGGGACCGACTTCGGTATCCAGAGCCACCGTCACCCCGCCCTCGCGTGCGACCGCCCAGCCGGCCAGCTCGGCGGTTTCTATGAGCAAATCATCGGCTTCCAAAGTCAGCGGCTCGCCGTCCAGCTCCACCTGTAACTCGCCTGCGGACAGATATTGTTCAATCGCTTCCGCGTCCAAACCCGCCACCAGACCCGCCAGTGCTTTCATGCGCGGCCCCACCTTCTTGCCCAGCACGCGGAAATTGGCTTTGGCACTGCGCTTGACCAACCCGGCAGAGCCTTCGACATATTCCATGGCCTCGACATTGATCTCGTCGAGAATCAGGGCCTGCACGCGGTCCAGAGTGGCCGCATCGACGCCGGGTTCAAGCACCACCATCACCCGCGCCAAAGGCTGGCGCACATTGAGCTTGTTGGTGTTGCGCAATTGCAAAGCCGTGCCAACAACCGTGCGCGCCAAGGCCATCCGCCGCTCGAGTTCCAGATCGATGAGTTGCTCATCAGCGACCGGGAAGTCGGCGAGATGAACGGAATGTTCAGGCGCACTGCTGCGTAGCAAATTCTGATGCAACCATTCGGCGAAAAATGGCGCAATCGGCGCCATCATCCGGGCAATGCCCAACAAACATTCATAAGTGGTTTGGTAGGCCGCGCGCTTGTGCTCCTCGCCCACTCCGGTGTCTTTCTTGCCGGCCCAGAACACGGGCCGTGAGCGCCGCACGTACCAGTTCGAGAGTTCATCCACCAAGCGCTCGACGGCGCGTGCCGCTCGGGTCGGGTTGTAATCATCCATAGCAACCGCGGCGGCCTGGGCGGTGGAATGCAGACGCGACAACATCCAGCGATCCAGCTCCGAACGCTGCGCAGGCGCAATAGGATCAGCCGTGGGATCCAGACTGTCGATATTCGCGTAGGTCGCCAAAAAGCTATACACATTGACCAGGGTCGAGAACAGCTTGCGCCGGACTTCGAGCACGCCCGAATCCGCATATTTGACGTTTTCCCAAGGCGGGCTGCTGGCCATCATGTACCAGCGCAGGGCGTCGGCGCCGTGCGTGGCCAGAGCCTCGAAGGGATCGACCGTATTGCCCTTGGACTTGGACATCTTCTCGCCATGGGCATCGAGCAGCAAACCATTGACGACCACGTTCTTATAAGCCACCGAATCCATGACCAGGGTGGCGATGGCATGCAGGGTGTAAAACCAGCCGCGGGTCTGGTCCAGACCTTCGGCGATGAAATCTGCCGGAAAATTGTTTTCGAAACGTTCTTTGTTTTCGAAGGGGTAATGCCATTGGGCAAACGGCATGGCACCCGAATCGAACCACACGTCGATGATTTCAGGCACCCGGCGCATGGTGCCGCCGTTCGGGGCCGGCCAAGTCAGATCGTCGACAAAGGGCCGATGCAGGTCCAACAGTTCATCGCCCGGCCAGGCATCGCCGAGCTTGGCTTTGAGTTCAGCCACCGAACCCACGATTTCCGCGTAATCCGGGTCCTGATCCGAAACCCAGATCGGCAGCGGCGTACCCCAGAAACGATGGCGTGACAGCGCCCAGTCCACATTGTTTTCCAGCCACTCGCCCATACGCCCTTCGCCCACATGGCGCGGCTGCCAGTTAATCGTCTTGTTGAGTTCCACCAGGCGATCTTTAAGCACGGTGGTGCGCACAAACCAGCTTTCCACCGGATAGGACATCAAGGGCGTGCCCTTGCGCCAGTCATGCGGATAGTTGTGGCGATACTGTTCGCGCTTGTAAAGCAGACCGCGCTCTTTCAAATCCCGGCAAATCGGCTTGTCGGCATCCTTGAACCACATGCCGCCGACCAGCGGCACAGCGGCATCGAAACAACCGTCGCGGCCAACCGGATTGACCATCTCCACGCCTTCGCGCTGAGCCGTTGCGAAATCCTCGGCACCAAAAGCCGGCGCGGTGTGAACGATGCCGGTGCCGTCCTCGGTGGTCACATAATCGGCCGCCACCACCCGGAACGCATCGGGCGTCTCGGCGAAATGCTCAAACACGGGCTGGTAGGTCCGACCCAGCAAATCGCGGCCTTTGCAACGACTGATGATTTCATAATCTTCAGTCAACACTTCCAGGCGCGCTTCGGCCAGAATCAGCTGCTGGTCTCCGCAGCGCACAGTGACGTAATCCAGCTCCGGCCCCACCGCCAGCAGCAGATTGGAAATCAGGGTCCAGGGCGTGGTGGTCCAGGCCAGAAAATAGGTATTGGCCTCATCCGTGGCGGCGAAGCGCACGGTGACACTGGGGTCCTCGACGTCCTTGTAACCGAGCGAGACCTCATGGGAGGACAACACCGTCCCGGAACCCGGGCTGTACCAGTGAATTTTGTAGCCGCGGTACAAAAGGTCTTTGTCCCACAACTGCTTGAGCAGCCACCACACCGATTCGATGTAGTTGTTTTCGTAGGTGACATAAGGGTCATCGAGGTCGACCCAATAGCCGATCTTGCGGGTCAGATCGTTCCATAAGCTGGTGTAGCGACCGACGCTGGCCTTGCAGGCGGCGTTGTAACGAGCTATGCCATAGGCTTCGATCTCGGCGCGATTCTTGAGCCCCAGTTCCTTCTCGACTTCGATTTCCACCGGCAGGCCATGGGTGTCCCAACCGGCCTTGCGATCGACCCGAAAGCCCTGCATGAGCTTGTAGCGGCAGAAGCTGTCCTTGATGGTGCGGGCCAGTATGTGATGCACGCCGGGACGCCCATTGGCTGTGGGTGGCCCTTCATAAAAGGTGAAACGCGGCGCATCAGCGCGTACAGCCGTGCAGCGCCCAAAAATATCTTCGGATTCCCACCATTGGAGAATTTGGCTTTCCACCTCGGTGGCGGAAAACTGGCTGGGCTTGAGCTCGGTAAATCGCTGCATGGCTTGTCAATGCTTCGGGGCGCGGGAAAAAGCCAGGAAGTTTAACCTGATTGTCCGGGAACGGGCCGCGACGGGTGACGCAGGGCGGCGGATTCAGTACATTGCGCAGCCCAATCCCCGGTTTACAACGACAAATTATGGTCAAACCCCACGGCTCCGATGCTCTCAACCCGCTGCTGATTTCAGATCCGGCTCAACGCGAAGCGCTGCAGCGCGAAGCCGAGACCCTGCCCAGCCTGCTCATCAGTTCAGCCGCAGCGGCCAATGCCGTCATGCTGGGCGCGGGCTACTTCAACCCCCTGGCCGGCTACATGAACAAAGCCGACATGCTGCAGATCGG
>JBFIIN010000346.1:0-4295 GCA_041601225.1 Oceanococcus sp. | reverse complement strand
ACAAAGGGCAGGGCGGCCAGCTCGTCGCGCAGCTGCTGCAGGCGTGCCAGGGTGGCGTCGGCGAACAGGTCGGCGTCCGGGGTATAGGTGACGATCAGAAATTCTTCGCTGCCGTAGTTGTTGCTGATGCCGCGGTAGTAGAGCAGGTCCTGATCGTTCTCCAGGATCAGCGAATCCGCCGAGGCATCCAGCCGGAACTGCGGCGCGAAATAGAGCGCCCAGCCCAGCAGGAGCAGCACGAGCAGGCCGGCGAGCAGGGGTTGCTTGACGGTAATGCGGAAATACAGGGCGGTTAGCGCGGCGCGCATGGCAGAACTTTGGCGAGGGTAAGCGGCTATTGAACACGAGTTTGTGGCCAAGTTCACCGCGGGGCTGCCAATTGACCGTTTCGCATGCCGTCCACGAAACGCTAATCTCGAGGGATTCCCAACGAATTAGCTGAGCCCATGGCCGCCGAAACCATCATCTATCCCGCGATCGCGATGTTCTTTCTGACCTTTTCCATCATCGTGCGCATGGGCGTCGCGCGGTTCCGGGCCACCGCCAGGCGCGAGGTGAGCCTGCGCTTTTATCGGCTCTACAACGAAGGCGAGGAACCGCCGGCTCTGCGCGTGATGACGCGCCACACCATCAATCATTTCGAAGTGCCGCCGCTGTTTTACATCGTGGTCTTGTTCACCTATGCCAGCGGGCAGGTGAGCGCTCTGGCCGTGGTGTTGGCCTGGCTGTACGTGGGCCTGCGGCTGCTGCACAGCTATATCCACCTGGGCCGTAACAACGTGACCGCCCGCTTTTATTGCTACGGCGCGAGCGGATTTGTGCTGGCCGGCTTATGGTTGCATTTGCTGATTGCGCTCGTGGCGACCTGAGCTGACGCGACAGGCGGATGGGCCCAAATCTTGAATGTGGGCGCAGATGATATCTGCGCGCGTTTTCGCATGCGCCGCGCTGCGGATCTAGCGCTGCTGAATCAGCCCATCGTCCAGCATCTGCTGGAAATGGTCACGGATGGTGTCCTCGACACGGCGAAATGCCACGCCCAGCTGCTCGCGCGCACGGCTGTTGTCAAAGCGCAGCTTGTGGCCGACGTTGCGGCTGACGAAGCGCCGGCTGATGCCGCCCTGGATGGGGCCCACCAACCAGACCAGAAACTTCGGCAGGGTCTTGCGCGGCAGCGGATAGCCGTTGCCGAAATGGCGGCGGATGATTGCCGCCATATCCAGAAAATTCGCGGTGTCGCTGACCACGATATGGCGACCCTTGGCGGCGGGCGTGAAGCCGGCCTGATAATGCGCCAGCGCCACATCACGCACATCCACGATGCCAAATTCCAGGGCCGGAGCACCCGGTTTCATGGTGCCGTTGGCCAGTTGCTTGATGGTCACCAGGCTGGTCGAATCGCTGGCCTGGGATAATGAGGGTCCGAGCACCAAGGCGGGATTGATGCAGACCAGATCCCAGCGCTCCTGGCCTTTGGCGATCCGCCAGGCTTCCTTCTCAGCGACAGTTTTCGAGTAGGAGTAAGGCTGATGTTCCAGACTGCTGCTGGTATTCCACTGCGCCTCGGTAAAGGCCTCGAGTCCGGCGTCCGTCATGTCCGCGGCATCGCCGTAAATGGCCGCAACGCTGGTCGTGAGCACCACCCGCTTGACTGATTCGACGCGATTACAGGTTTCCAGCACGTTGCGGGTGCCATTCAGCGCCGGATCAACCAGCTCGGTTTGCGGATCGCGGATGCGGATGATGAAGGGCGAGGCGGTGTGAAACACCAGTTCGCAGCCCTGTGCGGCTTCGTCAAAAGCGCCGTCGCTGAGCAGGTCGGCCGCGAACAGTTTGAGCGTGCCGGGGGCCACTTCGGCGAGCTTGAGCAAATGGCCGACTTTCTTGGTGTTGGCCGGGTCACGCACTGTGCCATGCACGGTCAGGCCTTCGTCCAGCAGCTTCTTGACCAGCCAGGAGGCGACGTAGCCATTGGCGCCGGTTACGAGGACGGGTTTGCTGCGGTCGATGTCGGTCATGGAAAGTCGGTGGATAGTTGGGGTCGCTATCTTAACCGAGACCTCACATGGCGGCCGCAATCCGCTTGGCTTGCTCATCCAGGCGCCGGCGCTTGCTGGGCGACACCGGCATGGGGAGTACCCGCAGCGCGACGTGGGCGAGCATGCGCGCAGTCGTGGTCAGCGCGTCGTGGCGATAGCGTGGTATCACATGAATATGCACGTGCGGCACCGACTGGCTGGCGGCGCGGCCATCATTGACCAAGAAGTGCTGCGCGCGACTTCCCAAGCCGGTCCGTTGCGCGGAGGCAACCCGCACCGCCAAGGCCCATAAATCCGCCTGGGTCGTGGCATCAAGTTCGTGCAAGGTCTCCACCGGCTGCAAGGGGCAAACCAGCGTGTGCCCGCGCGACATGGGTCGTATGTCCATGAATGCGATAAAGCGGTCGCAGTGATGGACGATGCTGGCTGGTATTTTTCCGGCCGCGATATCGGTGAATATGGTCATGGCAACAGGGCTCTCACTCGCGTCATCCCGCCTCCCTCTCAAGGCCCCGGCCTTGAAATCGTGCGCCAACTCTCACAATCCACTCGGCGATGCTCACCATCGCTGGCGAACTGGCAGCCGCTGCCAACGCGCGCCCGGCCATTGCGGAAGGGCAGGGCAAACTCAAATTGTGCGGGAATGATGATTGCGCCGCGCTCATCGAAATAACCCATGCCGTCGGCGCTGACATGGCGCGCCAATCCTTCAACGAATGGGTCGGGACCATTGTCGAAAATGTAGGGCCGCACGCGCGTCGCGCCGAATCGATCGATGTACTGCCAGCCCGTGTCGTCCACGACTGCCGCAAGGCCTAGCTCCGAGAATTCTCCGGCGACCCGGTAGATCGCCAGCGTGGCGATTTCACCGGCGCAGCTGCTGTAACCATAACGGTCGCTGTGGGGCTCGTAGTAGGCCGTGCACAGCATGCTGGCGGTGAGTGCTGTGGCGAGAATATTCAACATGCTGCTGTGCTCCGCTTGAGCGCAACTGACTGTGGCTTAGTCGGGCTGATCCATGAAAGTCCAGGAATCCGCGCCGTCAAAGTGTCGGATTTTGATCCCGGCGCTAAGCGCTGGGTCGATGCCGCGGGCATTGATGGCGATGCGACCGTCCGCGGCTTGGTCGACGCTTTCGTAATGCGTCACGCAGCCACAATGTTTGCAATGAACAAAGACTATTTCCTTATCACCCCAGCAATAGCCGCCACGCGCTGCTGGGTCACCGGAAATCTCTACCTCCGCCGGGCTGAAATAGGCCCATTGCGCGCCCAAGCGGCGGCAAATCGAACAATTGCACTCGGTCAGCGTACTGGGTAATTGCGCGACTGAAAGTTTAATTGCACCGCAGTGACAGGACGCTTCAATCATCGGCAGACCGCGCCTATTCGGGCGGGAAATAGTAAACGCGTTTGATCAACTGGCCGGCAAACTCGTAGATCGACAAGCAGCGCTGTTCCTGCGGGCCCTCGGCCGATGGGGTCACGGCCACCTCCAGCGCCGAAACCCGGCTGCCGGTGGCGAAGACTTGGCTCAATCGCGAGGTGCAGGCGTCGCCGGAGGCAAAATAGTCACGCATGGCCCGGCCAAGCGCCGCCCTGTCTCCGGTTTCTTCCATGAGCTGCTGGCCGTCCAGATTCAGCCACTGAATGTCATCGCTGACCATGCTCAGCATGGCGTCCACATCGCGCGCGTTAAAAGCTTCTATATAGCCCTGCACGATTTGCGTATGGGTCCTTGCGCTCATGAATCCTGCTCCGGAGTCCTGGCTCAATCAGCCTGGTCGATCTTGGTCCAGCTGTCACGCAGCGCCACGGTCCGGTTAAACACCGGATGGTCCGCATTATGCTCGTAACGGTCGGCGACGAAATAGCCGGTGCGTTCAAACTGAAAATTCTGCTCGGGCCGTGCCTGGACCAGGGCCGGCTCGATCCAGCAGTTCTGGAGCACGGTCAGCGAGTCGGGATTGAGAAGCTGCAGGAAGTCCTGCTCCTGCCGGTCCGGCGCCTCGTGGGCGAACAGACGGTCATAAAGCCGGACAGTCGCGCGCTTGCCGTGGCTGGCCGACACCCAGTGGATTACACCCTTGGGCTTGATGCCGTCGGCCGGATCGGCGCCCAGGCTGTCGGGGTCATAGCTGCAGTGAACTTCGATGATCTCGCCTTGCTCGTTTTTGACCACCTGTTCGGCGAGCAGCACATAGGCATTGCGCAGGCGTACCTTTTTGCCCAGCACCAGGCGCTTGTACTTTTTGTT
>JBFIIN010000345.1:0-4332 GCA_041601225.1 Oceanococcus sp. | reverse complement strand
CGTCTGCCGAAAGGACTGGTCCTGGGTCAGCGGACTCATTCAGCGGGTCTGGGTCATCTTCGGCCGCCTCGCCGGCGACTTCTGTGCGTGCGTTGTCTGGCGCCGTCTCTCTTGCGGCGTCGAATTGCTGGCTACAGGCCAGCAAGCCAAACGCCAATGCGATAGAAACCCGGAATCCCACATTTTTGAGCTGTCCCATAGCCCCCCCTCAGCGCCTTGGCACCGATCACAGCCATTTCGGCGCAAGCCGAAACTCTGGAGGGCAGATGTCCTTGTCTCGCACCGATGCGCGATTACCGCTGGCTGTGTGGGTTCACAGCGCGTATTAGTCACTGAAATATAGGCGACTTCTGCCGATTTCGCACGTCAGTGTCTTTGATGCTGAGCCGGGCCTAAGTTCTTGCTGCTTTGCTCCGGCCTTGGCTGCTAGCTTTCCAAAGTTTCCCAGCGCGCATAGGCGGCTTGAATTTGCGCTTCGACCTCAGCAAGGCGCTTTTGCAATATTTGAGCGCGTTGAGGATCATTTTTGTAGAGCGCAGGATCGGCCAGCGTCTCGCCCAGTTCGGCCTGCTCCGTTTCGAGTTTCTCGACCTTGTCCGGCAGGGCGGCCAATTCCTTGCGTTCGGCAGCGCTTCGGGTAGGCGGCAGTGCGCCTTTGGCCTTTGGCTTGATGGCTTTGACACTGTCGCTGGCCGTCGTCGGCGCGGGCCGCTGGCGTAGCCAGTCGTCGTAGCCGCCGACATAGTCGCCAATCCGCGCGCCGCCCTCAAAGACGAAGGAGCGGGTGACCACGCGATTGAGAAATTCGCGATCATGGCTGACCAGAAACAGCGTGCCCTGAAACTCCAGCAGGCGCTCTTCCAGCAAATCCAGGGTTTCCAGGTCCAGATCGTTGGTGGGTTCGTCCAGCACCAGCAGGTTGCAGGGCTGGGTGAACAGGCGGGCCAGCAGCAGCCGGCTGCGTTCGCCGCCGGACAGGGTGCGGACCGGACTGCGGGCCCGTTCGGGGGTGAACAGGAACTCCTGCAGATAGCCCAGGACATGCTTGCGGGCGCCGTTGATCTCTACAAAATCCTGGCCTTCGCTGATATTTTCAAAAACCGGCTTGTCGGGATCCAGCGCGCCGCGCAGCTGATCAAAATAGGCGACCTGCAACTTGGTGCCGTGTTTGACGGTCCCGCTGGCGGGTTTGAGGCGTCCCAGCAGCAGATTGAGCAGGGTGGTCTTGCCGACCCCGTTGGGACCGATGATGCCGATCCGGTCGCCGCGCAGGATGGTGGTGGAAAAATCACGGATCAGCTCGCTGCCATCGCCCCAGGCGTAGCCCAGGTCTTCGACTTCGGCCACCAGCTTGCCGGAGCGCTCGGCTTCCTGCACCACCACCCGCGCGGTACCCAGCCGCTCGCGACGCTGGCTGTACTCTTCGCGCAGCTTGAGCAGGGCGCGCACCCGCCCTTCGTTGCGGGTGCGGCGCGCCTGGATGCCCTTGCGAATCCACACTTCTTCCTGGGCCAGCTTCTTGTCGAACTGGGCGCGGCCTTCGGCTTCGGCGTCCAGGGCTTCCTGCTTGCGGCGCAGATAGGTGTCGTAGTCACCGGGCCAGCTGCTCAGATTGCCGCGGTCCAGTTCAATAATGCGGGTCGCCAGGCGGCGCAGGAAGGCGCGATCATGGGTAATGAACAGCAGGGTGCCGTTCCAGTCGAGCAGGAATTCCTCCAGCCAGGTAATGCTCTCCACATCCAGGTGATTGGTGGGCTCGTCCAGCAACAGCAGGTCGGGTTCCAGCACCAGAGCCTGGGCCAGCAGGACCCGGCGTTTGAGCCCACCCGACAAGGCGGAAAATTCGATTTCGGGATCGAGATTCAGGCGTGACAGCACATTGGCCACCCGCGAATCCAGGTTCCAGCCATCGTGGGTGTCGATGTAGCTCAGCAGTTTGCCCATCCGCTCCAGCGCGTCGGGTTCTTCGGCGAGCAAGTGATGGTACTCGGCCAGCACCTGACCGAGCTTGCCCAGTCCGGCGGCGACCACATCAAACACCAGGCCGCTGGTATCGCGCGGCACTTCCTGCGGCAATTGCGCGACTTTTACGCCCGAATTGAGCTGGATCTCGCCCGAGTCGCTGCTTACCTCACCGGCAATGATCTTCAGCAGGGTGGATTTGCCCTCGCCATTGCGGCCGAGCAGGCACACCCGCTCGCCCGGTTCGATGACCAGATTGGCTTGATCCAGCAGGGCCTGGCGGCCAATGTGCAGATTCAGATTCTTGAGGGTGAGCAGGGGCATGAGTCGGTGGGCGCTGGCCCATGGGGTATCGGCGCGCGAGTGTATCCCATGGTGCGCTGGCGCTGCGCGGGGAGCCGGCGCGCGATGTTCTGGCCGGCCCTCAGGCTGCAGCGCGGGCGGAATTGCCAGCCCGCAGCGCATCTGGTCCGTGGGGCCTATTGCTCCACGATGCGCAGCGGTGCCGGGCGGGCCAGCATCAGCAGGATCACGGCCAGCAGCGCCGCGATGGTCAGTCCACCCCATAGGGTGGCGATGGCAATTCCTGGCAGGCTTTGGACCATGAACTCCGGCAGTGCGATCAACTCCAGCTCCCAGCGTCGGTCTGCGATGCCAAACACATGGCTTTGCCGCAGCGCGCCGGTCGGCACTGGGTAATCCTCTGCAACGCCATGCAGCCAGGCTTGCTCATTGGGCGCGGAGCGATCAAAGAGTCGCGGCAGAACATGCGGCGGCAGATGTGCGCTCGCCGTTCGCATCAGCTCGCTGCCGTGCACGGCCAGTCCCGCGTAGCCGATCAACGAGACCGGCTGCCCGGCGCTGCGCATGGTCATCAGCACCAGGATATCGAAACCCGGGTCGGAGTCGGTGACCAGTCGGACCCGGCCGCTGGCAACCGGCTGTCCGCGATACAGTGCGCTTTCCAGCGCGGCCCGGCGGGTGGACTCCGAGGCCATGTCAAAGCCCAGGGACTTGAGCGCCGGCTTGCCCTCAAAGCGCACGAAAGTCACGGGAACATAATAATCACGAGCCGGTGAGGTGCGCCGCTGGCCGTCTTCATCCAGTTCCCAGATTTCAAAATCGGCCAGGCCTGAGTCGCGCATGCGCTTCTCGAATTCGGCGCGCTGACCGGCGCTGACATAGGCGTTCTGAGCCACGGCGAACAGCCCCGGCAAGGGGGATTGCAGGCTGCGGGCGAACTGGTCGAACTCGTCACGGGTCACATCGGCTGAACCGGCAAAATAGGCTTCCACGGCGCGCAGCGCGACGATGTAGGTGCTCATATCCCGTTGCAGCGTGTAAGCGGAATCACGGGCCAGCGCACGCAGCTCGTCGCGCCGTTCAGTCTCTGCGGTCTCGCGCAGCTGGGCGAACAGCAACAGGCTGATCAGGGCCAGTGCCAATGGGGGCGCCCAGACCAGCCAGCGGTTTTTCGACGCCCAGAATCGGGGCCTGTGCGCGAGTCCCGCCATGAGCGGTACGCTGGCGAGAATCGAAAAGCCGGCCGCGCCCGCCTGAATAGACAGGACGTCAAAGTGCCCTGTCCATGGATCGCCGGACCAGACCGCCGTGGCGAATCCACAGGCCAGCGTCAATACGGCCATGCCCGGCGCCACGAGCAGGGCATCGTTGACCGAAATCGCCAGTGTGGGGCGCTGCTGTCTGCGCAGGAGGCGCAACAGGCCAGCCAGGGCCACGAGTGTGACCAGAGCATCCAGCAGTTCCAAAGCCCATCCTGGGCCGAACGCCGGGCTTGCTGGCCCGGGCGCGGCCTGAGCCAGTGCGGCGCCAAGCATCAGCCCGGGTAGAATCTGCGGACCCCCGGCGTAGAGCAACAGGAAGGCCAGACCCAGATCCAGGCGCAGGGCCGATGGACCCAGCGGAGACACTGCAAACAGCGCGCTGATCCAGACGAGGCCGGCGTAAGCGGCGCATGCCAATATATTGCTGCGCATTCTGCTGGCCATTTCCGAAATGAGTGTCGGCGTCTGAAGCATGGTGAACCGAGTGGCGGTACGCGATCCTCTGGCGGGCGAGCGGATTTCAATCCAAGATCTATCGATAATGCGCAGTTCACGTCAATCAGCGGGGACAGGACCTGCAGGAGAGATTTTCGGGTTGGACGCGAGAACGGAATGTGAACGGATGACCGATACGGGCCTCCCAAACGGAGGCGGGGCATGACATTGAAGAGATTGGCCGGCGCCGCGGGGCGCGTGGTCGTTCTGCAGCACCAGTCGCGGGTGCTGGTCGACAATCCGCTGGGTGACCCGTATGAGCGGCCGCTGCCTGTCTGGCTGCCGCCGCAATACGATCAGGCGGCTGGTG
>JBFIIN010000344.1:0-4341 GCA_041601225.1 Oceanococcus sp. | reverse complement strand
TCATGGCGGCGGCTGCGATGAGCCGCATGAGAAACCGGTCCTGGCCGACCCGCGCGACAGGCACCCGGATCCGACCGAAACTGCGCAAGAAAAACCTCGGCATGAGCCTCATCGAACTGCTGGTCGCGCTGAGTGTTGCGGTCATTCTGCTGAGCATCGCCGTACCCAGCTATCAGGACAGCGTGCGCAAGTCGCGCCGCGCGGATGCCCATGTCGCGCTGGGCGGGCTCATGCAGCGTCTGGAACGCTGCGCCACCCAGTTTGGTCGATTCGATCATGCCGGCTGCGTCGTTGGCTCGCCGCACCCGTCGCCTGAAGGCTATTACGCGATCACCGCCGTCCGTACCGCGACCACCTATCTGCTTACCGCAACGCCGGTGGGCAACCAGTCGTCCGACAAAGACTGCACCAGTCTGAGTATGGACCACCTGGGCCAGCGACTCGCGACAGGCGCGGCGCCGGATCGCTGTTGGTAGCTCGCCAGCATGCCCACGCACCGCGCGGGCACGCCACGCCCAGGACGTTTCTGGCCCACTGCCGAGGCAGCGACCGGCTAGGCCAGCGGATGTCCATGCACCAGATTCGGCGCCCAATCGTTCAGCCCGCCTGGCCCGTGCGACCTATCCATGGCGATCGTGTCCGGCTAGGTTAACGGGGGCCGGACCCGCTCCCGATCGGTCCTTGCGACGGAAAGAACTTTGTACTATTTGAAGATCAATTCAGTGCTGTTGGCCAGCTTGCTCCTAGCGACTGCCGCCCTCAGCGCTGCGCCCGAACCGGCGCTGGACGCCGAACTGCGTATCGCGATCGAACAGATGCGCCAGGCCCGGCTCGGACCCTTCGAATCCGTTCGCTGGTTTTGCGCTGATGGTCGCATTCTGCCGCCCGAACCCTACGCCTGCCGCCCATACGGGGGTGGCCGCCAACACGGCAAGCGCAGTGTCGCCGCCGAACGGGTTCGCGCGACCGGCATCCCCTTGGGGAACGTGATCGCCGAACTGAGTCCCGGCCTGGCGTTGGCCGAGCATGGACGGCTCCTCAAAGCGCTGCTGGTTGAGCAGTATCTGATGGCGACCCGGGACGGGTGGATCTTTCACAAAGCCCGTTTTGTCCGTGGCGCCCTGCAATCCGAAGATGAAGTGGCCGCGGCGACCCGGCTCGTCGCGGCGCTGGCCGAACCACAAAACGCGTTCGGCGACGGCTTCTTGCTGCTGCGCGAATCGATGCGTCGCCTCCCCTATGGCGGTCGCGTCGTCGGTCTGGACCGGGTCCGCGCCCTGGCCAGCCTGGCTGCGGAACGCGACGCCGGCTTCGCCAGCCTGCGCAACAAGATCCATTCGCGCCCGGATGCCCAGGATGCCGCCTTGGTTATGGCCTTTCTCGCCAAGTCCCCGAATTCGCCCGCCAAATCCCAGCTTGAACAGCTGGCCACGGCCATAGACACCGTGTATGTCGAGACCTCGGCCCCTCAGGCGCTTGACCGGTTTGCCCAGGACCTGCAAAACCCGAAGTACAGGGACTACGCTCAAGATCTGCGCACCGCCGCGTCACCCGCGGCCGAGCTGCGCCTGCTGGGCGAGATCATGCAGCGCCTGCGTGAGCGCCACGAAGCACTTGGCCCCGCAAATCGCCTGCGGGCGATGGCCCTGTCGCTGGAACTCGAGGAGGCGGCGTTTCGCGCCGCCCGGCAGCACAGCGCTGGACTCGCCAGCCAGACCCGCCGGGATCGGCTGCTGTCGCTGGCTACGCTGGGGCAGTTGCTTTACGGTTCCGGCCTGCTGAGCACCCGTGAGCGCAGCGAACTGGATGCCGCGGTTACCCGGCTCTTGCATACGACGCCCTTGCGCTTGGTGGAGTACCGCAGCGGCCTGGCTATCCTGGCGCGCATCCCGGTGTGGGCGGCGCAGCGCCTGCACTTTCACCTGGGCGAAATGGCTCAGACTTTTGCACGCGCCGACCCCGCCAGTCTGGGCCTGATTCCCGACCGCCTGCGCGCCAGCGCCGCGCTGAGTTACGGGGAATTTCTGGAAAGCCTGAGCGCGGATGCCGACAGCCTCGCGGGCATTCGCCACGATCTGTTCGGGCAGGCTGTCGCCACCGGCCTGCGCGCACTGAACCCCGGATTGGCCCGGGGCGAACTGAGCCGCCTGAGTGGCGCCGAGCCCTTGACCCAGACCCGTGGCATCGTACTGGTTCCGGAAAGCATTGCCGATCTGCCACCGGTTGCCGGCATCTTGACAGCGGCCGAAGGCAACGCGCTATCGCACGTGCAATTGCTGGCGCGCAATCTGGGCGTCCCCAATGTGGTTATCGGCGAACGCTGGATACCACATGCCGAGCAGCGACTCGGTCAGCCTGTGGTCCTGGCGGCCAGCCCGGGTGGCGTGGTGCGCTTGGCCGAAGATGGCCCGGCCTGGGACACGGTGTTTCCGCAGCAGGTCGAGCGTGCCGTAGAAATCCATGTCGATCTGGCCAAACTGGATTTGCGCGCCACTGGGCCCCTGCCTCTGGACATGCTGCGAGCAACGGACTCCGGTCGTATCGTGGGACCAAAGGCCGCCAAGCTCGGCGAACTGCACGCCCGCTTCCCAAGCCAGGTGTCGGCGGGTCTGGCCATCCCGTTTGGCAGCCTGCGCGCCCTGCTCGACCGGCCCATGGCCGGCACGGACGGTTCGACCTTCGAATGGATGAAGGCAAATTACACCCGGCTGCGCGCGCTGCCCGATGGCCCGCAACGCACATCGGCAACCGGCGAGTTTCTGCACAAGTTGCGCGCCTGGATCGAGTCGGCGCCACCGACCCCGGGGTTTCGGGCCAAACTGGCCCAGGCCATGCAGCAACAGTTCGGTGAGGACGGAAGCTATGGCGTCTTTGTCCGCTCAGATACCAATGTCGAGGATCTGCCCGGCTTTACCGGTGCCGGCCTGAATCTGACGGTACCGAATGTTGTGGGCTTTGAGAATATTCTGCAGGCCATCCATCAGGTCTGGGCCTCGCCCTTCAGCGAGCGCGCTTTCGGCTGGCGCCAGGCCCTCATGGATCAACCCGAGCATGTGTATGCCGCGGTCCTTCTGCACAAGACCATTCCGGCCGAACTGTCGGGTGTAATGATCACCTCGGATCTGAATTCCGGCGATCCGGGTTTTGTGACCTTGGCGGTGAATGAAGGCGTGGGCGGCGGCGTGGAAGGTCAGGCCGCCGAAAGCCTGCGTATCGCCCTGGATGGCCGATCCGTTGAATTACTGGCCTCAGCCACCGAGCCTCGTCGGCGCGTCGTCCGGCCCGACGGCGGAACCCGCCTGGAACCGGCGAGCGGTGCAGAGCGCCTGCTGAGTGCGGGACAGATCGAAAAACTGCTCGAAGTCGCCCGCGCGCTTCCGCAAAAATACCCGCAGCAACTGGATGCGCAAGGCCGAGTCGCGCCCGCCGACGTTGAATTTGCGTTCGCGGCAGACACCTTGTTCTTGAACCAGATCCGCCCCTTCCTGCAAAGCGATCGCGCCCGGCGCAACGGTTTCCTGCTGTCTCTGGATTCGGGGCTCGCGGAAAGCGCACATCGACTGGTCGACCTGGAGGGCCGACCATGAATAGCCGCTGGAGCCTGATCTTCATGCCGCTCAGTCTGGCGCTGAGCATGCCACTTGCGGCCTACCCGCTGGACGCCTACGAACACAGTGGGATGCGACGCCTGCAATGGCCCTCCCAGAACCTTGCACCCGGAGCCCGGCTGCCGCTGGACGCGGTTTTGCCGGCAGGGCTGAGCGACCCGGCCCTGCCGCCGACGGATCCGGGCCTGTCGGCCGCAATTCGCGCAGCGCTCGGCGAGGAAGCCCCCGAATACGGCGTCGCGGTTCTGGATTACTCGGATCCTGACAAGCTCATGTTCGCCGCCCACCAGCCAGATTATTCGGCCAATGTCGGCTCGGTCGGCAAATTGCTGGTGTTGCTGTCCTGGTTTCAGCACCTGGCGGATCAGTACCCGGATGATCTGACAGCCCGCGAGCGCGTTCTGCGTGAAACCCAGATCACGGCAGACGACTACATCGTGCATGATGAACATGTCGTGCCGATCTTCAGCCCTGCCGCGGGCCGCACCGTATCGCGCCCGCTGACCATAGGTGACCGTGGCAACTTGTGGGAATACCTGGACTGGATGCTTTCGGCCAGTTCCAACGCGGCAGCGGCCATGGCGATGAAAGAACTCGTCATTGCCCGCCACCTCGGGCCGGACTATCGGGTCGATCAGGCCCAGCGGAATACCCGCCTGGAGGCCTTGCCGGACACGCAGCGCGGGCGCCTTCTGGTGGACGCGCTGTTGCAGCCGGTCACCCGCGCCGGCCT
>JBFIIN010000343.1:0-4379 GCA_041601225.1 Oceanococcus sp. | reverse complement strand
CCTGGCGCGAGAGGGTGCCGAACCGGCGGATATCGCCAGTCGCTGCGGCGTATCGCGCGCCGAGGCCGAATTGCTGGCGCAGGTGCATGCCAGGCGCAACACGCATTAGGCGCGTGGCGGACTGTGGATGACCATCGCGGTGGCCCTGTCGGATCGCGGTCTGGTGTGGCCCAGGTGTCAGGACTTCGTGGCCTTTCCCATGGCCCGGACCTTGCCTGATCTTACCGAGGTGGCGGGGTGGCAGGACGGCCCTCAAGTTATCCAGCGGCTGGCCGATATTGAGCGTGCGGATTGTTGCTGAACGAGAAGAATCAGGTGGCCAAGCGAAAAACGACAGAGACCCAGCCCGATATCGCACCGGTCCAGTTACCGGTCGAACTGGTGATTCAGAATGCGGCGGCCTTGCGCGAGCAGCTGCTGCCTTTGGTGACTGCAGATGGCGCCGTCGCGCTGGACGGTTCAGCGGTCAGTCGCGTCGACGCAGCCGGCTTGCAGGTGCTGGCGTCATTCGGGCGCAGCCGCGATCCGGCGCCCTGGACGTGGCACGCCGTATCCGACCCTATCGTGAGTGGTGCGAGGCACCTGGATCTGCTCGCGACCTTGCATCTTGGCGCTGCGGCTGCCAGCTCAGAGGGACATTAGCATGGCCAAAATACTGGCAGTCGATGATTCGCCATCAATGCGACAAATGGTGACTTTCACCCTGAAGGAAGCCGGATTTGAGGTTGATGAGGCCGAAGACGGGGCGATCGCCCTGAGCAAGGCCCAGAGTCAGCAGTACAGCCTGGTGCTCGCCGACGTGAACATGCCCAATATGGACGGCATCACCCTGGTACGCGCGCTGCGCGAACTGCCGGACTACAAGTTTACGCCGCTGCTGATTCTGACCACCGAGGCGGGCGCGGACAAGAAGGCCGAGGGCAAATCGGCTGGCGCGACCGGCTGGCTTGTCAAGCCCTTTAACCCGGATCAGTTGATCTCCACGGTCAATCGGGTGCTGGGCTAGGCGCATGAAGATCGACCTGAGTCGCTTCCATCAGACCTTTTTCGATGAAAGCTTCGAGGGTCTGGACGCCATGGAGTCGGCGCTGCTGAATCTGGATCCGGCCGCGCCAGATGCCGAGACCGTCAATACAATTTTCCGGGCTGCCCATTCAATCAAAGGTGGCGCCGGCACTTTCGGCTTCACCGAAATCAGCGCCTTTACTCACATCGCCGAAACTTTGCTTGATCAAGTGCGCTCCGGTGAGCGCCAGCCGGATCGCAAGCTGATCGATTTGATGCTGTCCGCAGTGGATCGCCTGCGTTCGATGTTGACCGCCGCGCAGGCCGGCGAACCGGCGGACAGCCCGGAGAGCCGCGCATTGCAGGCCCAGCTGGAAATGTTGCTGAGCAGCGAGCCTGCGCGCGCAGAAACGGCGCCGGCCGGGAATGTGGCTGCCGGCGGGGGCTGGCTGATCGAATTCAGGCCGCACCCCAGGATGCTGGCCAGCGGCAACGATCCCCTGCGGATTCTGCGCGAACTCGGTGAGCTCGGTGGTCTGGAAGCCACGGTTCATCTGGAGAACCTGCCTGCGCTGGCCGATCTCGATGCCACGGATTGCATGTTGGCCTGGACCCTGCGTCTGAGCGGTGACGCCAGTCGCGATGCGGTAGGCGAGGTCTTCTCCTGGGTCGAGGATGAATGCGAGTTACAGATAGAGCCCATTGCGACACCCGCGGGCCCGGCTGAGGCGCCGCCGAAAGCCCAGCTCAAGGCCGTGCCGGGCAGCGGCAGTGAGCGCAGCGCCGGCTCGATCCGGGTGGCGACCGAAAAAATAGATGCGCTGATCAATCTGGTTGGCGAACTGGTGATTACCCAGGCCATGCTGCAGCAGCTGTCGGGCGATCTGGACCCGATGGTCAACGAAAAGATGCTTGCGGGCCTGGGCCAGCTGGACCGCAACACACGCCATCTGCAGGAAGCCATTATGTCCACCCGCATGCTGCCGGTGGATTTTGTATTCAGCCGCTTCCCGCGGCTGGTGCGTGACCTGGCTGGAAAGCTGGGCAAAAAGGTGGAACTGCGGACCGCCGGCGAAGGCGCGGAGCTTGACAAGGGCGTGATCGAGAAGATCGTCGATCCGCTCAATCATATCGTGCGCAATTCGATTGACCACGGCGTCGAGCTGCCCGAACACCGCAAGCAGTCGGGCAAGTCGGCGACCGCGGTGGTCAGTCTCAGCGCCTGGCACCAGGGCGGGCACATCGTGATCGAGGTGGCTGACGACGGGCGTGGCCTGGATCGGGAAAAAATTCTCAGCAAGGCGCATGCCGCAAACCTGCCCGTGAATGACGCCATGCCGGATAGCGAGGTGTGGCAGCTGATTTTCCATCCAGGTTTGTCCACGGCTGAAGAGGTGACCGATGTTTCGGGCCGCGGAGTGGGCATGGACGTGGTGAAGAAGAACATTCAATCCCTGGGCGGCGGCGTCGAAATCCAGTCCCAGACCGGGGTCGGCACCCGGGTCACGATCCGTCTGCCCTTGACGCTGGCCATCATGGACGGCATGTCGGTGGAAGTTGGCGGCGAGATCTACATCTTGCCGCTGAGTTGCGTGGTGGAATCCATGCAGCCGCGGACTCAGGATCTGAAGACCCTGGTGGGTGAGCCCCGCTTGATCCGGGTGCGCGAGGAGTTCATTCCGCTGGTGCCCATGCACGAATTTTTCGACGTTCCCAGCCGCCTTGATCGCGTGGAAGAGGGCATCGTGGTGCTGGTCGAAGCCGAGGGTCGCACGGTGGCTCTGGTGGTGGACGAGTTGGTCGGCCAGCAGCAGGTTGTGATCAAAAGTCTGGAAAGCAATTACCGCCGCATACGCGGCGTATCCGGCGCCACAATCCTGGGGGACGGTCGCGTCGCCCTGATTATTGACGCGGGCGAGATTGTACGCGCCTGCAGTCAACTGGCGGCCGCCTAGGCAACTAAGGAGATAGACGGTGGACGACACGGAATCAAGTAGTGGTGCGGACAGCGCAAGCAGCGACAACACCGGCGGCAGCGAGTACCTCACTTTTCGCCTCGGTGGCGAGGATTACGGTGTGGACATACTCAAAGTGCAGGAGATTCGCAGCTACGACACCGTCACCCGATTGCCGGAATCGCCGGATTACATCAAGGGGGTCATCAATCTGCGCGGCACCATTGTTCCGGTGATCGACATGCGGCTGAAATTTCATCTTGAGAAAGCCGAATACAACGAGTTCACCGTGATGATCATCCTGAACATGGGTGAGCGCGTGATCGGCATGGTTGTTGATGGCGTATCGGACGTCATGACCCTGGACCAGAGCCAGATTCGGCCCCCGCCGGAGTTTGCTGGCGTTCTGGACAGCAATTTCGTCAAAGGTCTGGGTGCTGTTGACGAGCGGATGCTGATCCTGGTCGATATCGACAAGCTGATGGATTTCGAAGAACTGGCCCGGCTGGATGCCGCGCCGGTCGCGGCATAACGCGATGACCGCAGGACGCATTTCCCAACACGTACTCCGCGACAGTGGGTGGGCAGCGATGCCCGCCAGCCGCGAACCAAACCACCGAGGTGACGCATGAGCAGCATGTCCGACTTTTTCAAAAAACTCGCGGGTGGCGGCGGCGACGATGCGCAGCGCATTGCCGCGCTGGAAAGCCAGATCGCGAGCATCCGCGACACCATTCAACAGACGCTGAAAGTTGTAGCCCGTGCACAACAGGGCGACTTTTCGCAGCGGGTATCGGTGGAGGGTCGGGAAGACGAAGAGCTGAGTCTGTGTGCCGGGATCAACGGAATGCTGGATGGGCTCGCCGAGAGCCGAGAGCAGGATCGCGCAAAGGCGGCAGAAAATCTGCGCATTCGAAACGCCCTGGACAATGTCACGACCAACGTGATGATCGCTGACAACGAGCGCAACATCATTTATATGAACGGATCGGTGGCCGAGATGTTGCGGGACGCGGAGGCCGACATTCAGAAGGAGCTGGTTGGCTTCAAAGTCAAAGGCTTGATGGGTACCTGCATAGATTCATTCCACAAGAACCCCGAGCATCAAAAGAGCATGCTCGAAGCATTGTCCAGCACCTATCGCACCGAGATTCAGCTGGGGGGACGTACCTTCGGTCTGATTGCCAGCCCGGTGGTCGACAACGATGGCGGGCGACTGGGTACGGTCGTGGAGTGGAAGGACCGCACCGCGGAACTGGCCCTGGAGGCGGAAATCAAGGCCCGCGAGGATCGTGAGAAAGAGATCGCATCGGAAAATCTGCGCATACGCAACGCGCTGGACGGTGTAACCACCAATGTGATGATTGCCGACAATGATCGCAACATTATCTACATGAATGAATCGGTCGCCGAGATGCT
>JBFIIN010000342.1:0-4380 GCA_041601225.1 Oceanococcus sp. | reverse complement strand
GCCCACGGGCCATCCGGGCAACGGCAAAGCGACCCTGGACTGACCCTTCCACGCACTGCTTGGATTTCACCGCGTCTATTCGTTCATCCTGCTGGCCGCGGCGCGCGCGCGTGCCTGTGCGGCAAGGCTGAGCGCCGCCCCGGACACGCGCATTGACCACGCTGCGCGACCATCGGAATTTGGTGGTTTGAAGACAACACAGCTCCATGTACAGCCCAACGCATTTCGCCGAAACAGACGAGCGTCGGCTGACGCAACTCATTCAGAAAAACGCCTTTGGACTGCTGCTCAGTCACGCGAATGGTCCGATCAACGCCAGCCATCTGCCATTTATCTATGACGAAGGCAAGCAACTTCTGCTTGGTCATATCGCCCGCGCCAACCCGCATTGGCGGTCGCTGGATGGCAGTGAACAGGCCCTGGTGATTTTTCAGGGCCCGCATGCCTACGTATCACCGAGCTGGTATCTCCACGATGGGGTGCCGACCTGGAATTATGCGACCGTGCATATGCGTGGGCGCGCTTCGACGTTTGAAGACCCGGAGCTGTTGAGAACCGTCGTACAGAGCCTGGCAGCCCAATACGAAGCGTCGCAGGTCCGGCCCTGGCATGGTCAATTTGCGCCGCGGAAGTTGCGCATGATCGTGGGCATCCGCTTCGCTATCGAGAGCATTCAGGGCAAATTCAAGCTTAGCCAGAATCGTTCGGCGGCGGAGCGTGCTGCAGTGATCGACCAGCTGAGCGCGCAACCGTCAGATTACGCGCGGGGGGTCGCTCGCCTGATGCAGGACCTGGGAGCCCTTGACAGCGGGCCAGCTCGTGATTGAGAACACCTGGATTCACGCCAGCCTCGGGCTCCGCGCGCCCTTCAGCTTCGCCACTGCCTATGGCGCCCACCGGTCGGATTTGCCGCTCGGCACAGCTGCGCCTGCCAGGCGGGTTGCCGCGGATTCATCCGGTGACCGCGGCATCCGCAGCCGCGCCCAGACCGGCGCATACCCGCAACAGTCCTGCGCCGCCCTACCGTCATGTCCGTGCAGGATTCGGGCTCGTGGAACGACTCGACGACCAGCTGCCGCTGGACCTGCGTGGACTGCTGCGACGCCCGCGTCTGGATTCAACCGACGTTCGCTGTGCCTTCCTGACGGAGTACCGGCGGCCGGGGGATGCCCTGGAATCCGCCAGCGCCAGAGGGCCGACTCGGGTAAAGTTCGCGCTTGATTCAAGTACACCGCGCCCAGAGCAGCAGGGAACCCCTAAATGAGCCATTTGCCGGCCTGCCCGGAATGTCGTTCAGCTTTCGTGTATCCAGATCGCGGGCTGCTGGTCTGCCCCGAGTGTGGATACGAGTGGTCGGCCGACGAATGCCTTGTCGCCAAGCCGGAACGGCTGATTACCGACGCACACGGCAACCTGCTGGTCGACGGCGACAGCGTGACGGTCATCAAGGATCTCAAAGTGAAAGGATCGTCAGCAGTGGTCAAGATCGGAACCAAAATCAAGAGCATTCGGCTGATCGATGGCGACCATGACATCGACTGCAAAGTCGACGGCATCGGTGCCATGAAGCTGAAATCCGAGTTCGTAAAGAAAGCCTGAAAACCAGGAACCTGCCGATGATCTTCTCCTGTGCCCTGCCCGCCGTGTGCCGAAGTTTCCGGTGAGGGGAGGCGTCGACACCCGCCGCCGGCAGGGGCTCCGCGGCCTGGGCCAGGTGGGCCTGGCTGCCCTGTTACTCACCGCAGCCATTCCCGCAAGCCTGTTCGGCCTGATCTTGCTTGGGGCGGGCATCGGGCTGGCCATCCTGTGGACTTCGACCGGTGTCTGGCCCGGCGCCGCCGGGCTTTTGCGATGGCTGGCCTTCTATGTGGCCGAAGGCGCCCTATTGCTGTTCATTGCGATGCGTCTACTTGGCATCGCCAGGCGTCTGGCCCGCTGAGGCAACCCCCTGCGTAGCCCGGTCCAGCAGGATCAGCAGGCTTGAGGTATCCCACCGTCCTCCACCGGCCGCCTGAACCTCTGCGTAGTAGCCGTCAATTAGGGCGGTCACGGGCAGATGCGCGCCATTACGCGAGGCTTCAGCCAGGACGATATCCAGGTCTTTGCGCATCCAGTTCACCGCAAAGCCGAAATCAAACTCCCGCGCCAGCATGGAGTGAAAACGATTCTCCATTTGCCAGGACTGCGCCGCGCCGTGGCGAATCACGTCCATGACGGCGGCCGGATCCAGTCCCGCAGATTCCGCAAAATGCAGCCCCTCGGCCAGTCCCTGAATCACGCCAGCCACGCAGATCTGATTGACCATCTTGCTCAACTGGCCACAGCCCACTGGTCCCATCAGTCGGCGGGATTTTGCATAGCAGTCCAGAATCGCCCCGACACGTTGATACGGCGCTGAATCGCCGCCGACCATGATGGTCAGCCGCCCCTGCTCAGCGCCCGCCTGCCCGCCAGACACCGGTGCGTCCAGGAAGGCCGCACCGCGCTGGGCGGCATGCCCCCCCAGTTCCCTTGAGATGCCGGCGGATACCGTGGTGTGATCGATGTGGATAGCACCCGCACCGAGGCTGGAGTAACAGCCGTCCTTTGCCAGCGTTACGGCGCGCAGGTCCGCATCATTGCCAACACAGGTCGCCACCAGCGCCGCGTCCCTGGCCGCATCCGCAGGACTGGCAGCGCACTGGCCGCCGAACTCAACAACCCAATCTTCGGCACGACGACGGTTGCGGTTGAAAACGGTCACGTCGTGCCCGGCGCGGGCAAGATGACCGGCCATCGGGTAGCCCATGACACCCAGACCAATGAACGCAAGTTTCATGAGAGCTCACTCATGGCCTGCTGAACGGACGAACATTGCAAGAACCGGCGTACGTCGTGGCAAGGCACCTCACATCAACGCTGGCGCTGCTCAGCAAAGCGCTTCAGACGCGAGGTCGTGAAGTCCTTCTCCTCGAAGGTCAGACCATACTCCGCGCCGCCCTTTTCCTCATTCTGCATGTTCAGCATGACGTAGCGGCGCGATTGCAGGTCGTAATGCGCCTGCAGAAAATTCACCGGCAGCGGCATGTTCGGGTACTGGATCAAATAGGACTCGGCGGCGCGCCAGAACTCGTCGCGTTCGTCGTAGAGATCCTGGGTCAGGATGAGCCAGCTGTCTTCGTCGACATAAAACACCCGTTTTTTGTAAATATGGTTCATCCCGGGCAGCTTGGTGCCTTCGACGACCCAGACGCGGTGTAACTCATATCGCACCAGCTCCGGATCGATATGCCCCTTGTCGAGAATATCTTTGTATTTCACATCAGGGCTGTGCAACTGGTAACAGTTATACGGCACGAGCATCGGCTTTTTGCCGACCACCTTGAACTGGTAACGATCCATAGGGCCGTTGAACATGTCCACCTGATCGTGGGTCACCAGGCCATCGTAAATCGGATTGTCGTATCCGATCTCGCCGATGCGCCGTACCTTGCGGGTACCCAGGTTGTAAACCCACACCAGGGTATCGTCCTTCACCCGGTCCAATGGAATGTGCACCAATGCGGCATCGCCAGCCTTGTTCGGCGGCTCGACAATCTTGCGCAGCAGATAGGCGGCTTTGTTATCGAATTCCTCAAGGGTAATCAGCGGGTTGTTGTAGCGAAACCAGAACTGGTAGAAGGCCCGCTCGATTACATAGTCGCCGTTTGGCGTGGTGATCGCGAAATTCGAATAACCACGATAGCCGCTGGTCCGAAATCGACCAATGTGGTTCCACAGCAATTCGCGACCATTCTTGGGAACCGGGAACGGAAAGCCGTGAATGGAGCCGCTAAACCCGTGGCCATCTTCATTCAGCGTGACGCGGGTCGCGTTGAGCCTGGTTTGCTCGACCTGGAATTCCGGGAATGCTGCGGTACGATGACTCTGGAATACCCGCATGCGAAAGCTATTGGGATATTGCTTGAACAGCGCCTTCTGGGCCTCAGTCAGGATGTCGGCGTACTTCGCGACATCGGCGGCCCTGATTTCGAACAGTGGCACTTCATCGGCAAAGGGATCCTTGATCGCATGCAGCCGATTGTCGTCCCCGGGTTCGGACCAGCCGCCGGTCCAATCGGGAATTGACAAGCCATGCGGGCCATTTGGTACGCCCGCCTGCTCTGCGCCGATCGGCGTCAGGTCCGTGCCCAGGCGCGCCGCCTCGGCCGCATCAACACCGGCCTGCACCGAACCGGCAAACAGCAACACAAACAATCCCAGCCGTTGAGTCCACGGCATTCTTTTTCTCCTCACGCACGAAGCCGTCAGTATAGCGACCAGCGCAACAGGCAATTCATCCGGATGCATGAACGCCGAATCCGCAACTCATGGCCGCTCGGCCCGCTATCCGCGCGCCCG
>JBFIIN010000341.1:0-4384 GCA_041601225.1 Oceanococcus sp. | reverse complement strand
GGGCCGTTAGCTCAGTTGGTAGAGCATCGGACTTTTAATCCGCTGGTCGTTGGTTCGAATCCAACACGGCCCACCAATTCGTGATTCCTCCAGACGGGATTCTCACCATCGGCGGTGTCGTTGGTTGTCAGAGTCATCTCTGACCCTGCGGACCCCGTCCGGTCGCAAGGATACATTCTGGATGAATTCGTCGAATCCAGCACCGTCCACCCATCGCGAGGTCTGAGTCCAGATCCTCTGCGCGGGCGAGAGCCGCGCCGCGCTTCGGCACCGGCACATCCGCCAATTCCGTCTCGTCCGGCCGGTCAGAGACGTGACAAGCGGGCTCCAGTTCGCTAGCTTTTGGCTGCCACGAGGGGGTGTGCCATGAACAAGATGACAGTGCTGGGACTCGGGATGCTGCTCGCCATCAGCGCCTGCGATAACGACGGCAACAAGTCGACCATGCAGAATTCAGCGACTGCGGATTCGAACACGCGGGTCGTGGTTTATGCCATCACCGAAAATGACGAGCTGATCGGGTTCTTTGCCGACGCGCCTGGGCAACTGCTGTCCAGAGCGCCTGTGACCGGCCTGCTTGTTGACAATGCGGAGTCTCCGCCATTTGCCGTCAGTCTCGATTTCCGGCCTGCGAGCGGCGAGCTTTATCTACTCACAAGCGACAACCGCCTTTATGTCGTCGGGCTGAATAATGGGAACGCGCGATTTATCGGGCGACCACTGGCCGAACTCGGTCAGGGCATAGTCGATATTCGGGCCATGGATTTTTCACCCGAAGAAGATGCCATTCGCATCCTGAACGCCGATACCGCCGAGAGCTATCGCATCTCACCCAGCAACGCGAGCCTGCTGGCCCAGGACGGTGGTCTGCATTTCGCACCGGGGGATCCAAACTCGGGTCAGCCCGTCTTTCCGATCGGGCTGGGCTACAGCGGAGTGCCTGGCAGTGCGCAATCAACTGCCTATGTCCTGGATGAATTCAACGATGTGGTCGCGCGTCTGGGCACCATAAATGACGCCGGAGCAAGTGCGCGGGGTGGCCAGCTCACCACAATCGGCAACTGGGACTTTTCCTCCGCGCCGGTGAGCATGGCGGTGATGTCGCAAACACCAACTGGATACAGCATTACGAGCAGCGCGAATTCGGATGAGCATAGCGACCTGAGTGAAATTGACCTCGCGACCGGCCTCAGCACCAGTCGCGGACGCATCGGATCCGAAGCCGGGCGATTTGTCATAGCGGCGCTTGCCGTAGTTCCAGGCAGTGGTGAAGGGTCGGGAACCGCAGGCGAGCCGGATGCGCCGGCCGGCGACGGCGATTCCGGCACGCAACCGGCTCCTGATGACCCCGCGGACGCCGAACCCGACAATCCCGATGGTGGCGATGACCCCAATGCCGATGATGATCCGGGCGAGGGAGAGGACCCCGGCGGCGATGGCGGCGAACTCACCCAGCAATGCGTCGACCAGGGTCTGGCGTTGGGGTTTCCGGAGGGCGAGGTCCGACTGTTTTGCGAAACGGTCTTCGGTCCGGTCGACGGATAGCCCACGTCCGGGATGCGCGGCGGGCGCCCGGGCCGACACCAGCCCGCAGCGGAAAATCGCAGAAGCTGCGCGATTCAGGGGCTGGTCTGCTGTCGGGCCCGAGTAGCTGACTGCAGTTCACCGCGGGCCCGATGCATCTGATGGCAATCCACGCAGGATGTGGCCAAACCCTTGCGCGAATCGGCGTTGCGGTGACATTCCCGGCAATTGGCTATTCCTGGCAGGAGCAGGTCCTGGCTGCTTTCCGAATTTGCGGCCTGGTGGCAATCCAGGCAGGGCTGGGTCCGGTGAGGACGGTGGGTAAAACGCGACGCCTGCAGCCAGCGTTCGGGCAAATCGACTGTTTTCACCTGCCACCGCGTCCCGTCTTCGACCACCACATGGCATTTTGAACAAATGCGGTGGCGCACGACCTCTTCAATCGTGGTCCGGCTTTGCTCGTGCGCCCAGGCCTGTGGATCGGCTGGCGACGTGGGGAGCTTATGGCGCCGCGCCGGTCGAAATGGCGAAGCCGAACTTGCTGGGGCACCAAACCGGCCCTCGAAGGCGCGACGGGCAAAATGACTGCGAATAGCTTCCTCCACCTGCATCTGATTGCCGTGCGGCAATTCGACATCGGGCGAGTCGGGATCAAATGCCAGATTGTGACAGCGCTGGCAATGCTGGGGCATGGACAGGGATCGAAACGCGACCTGCCCCGCATCGGGGATATGGCAACTCTGGCAGTTCAGAGTTTCTGTGCCCTGCGGCCCGCGTATGCCGGCCTCGGCGAGATGGACCGCATGCGAAAAACGCAGCCCGGAATCGAAGGTTGATTCCGCCAAGGACTTGAAATCCGGATGCTGGCTCTGGAAGTTTTCGACCGCTTGCAGCGTCGCGTACTGGGCGAACTGCTCGGGTCGTCGATGACAGGATGTGCACAGCCGCGGATTGTGGGTGATCAGGCCCGCGCCCCCGCGATGCTCCTGGTGACACTGGGCGCAGCGAATATCTTTGAAGAATTCCAGCCCTTGCAATTCGGCATCGTCGGTGTGGTGTGGCACAAAGGCATGGCAATCCTGGCACGCCGAGTTTGCCACCGGCTGGAACGGCTGCTCATGGCAGTTTCGACAATCATCGCCAAAGTGACCATGAACCTTGCTGATTCGACCCGTATTCCACAGTTGCTGGCCGAGGGCAGGGAGTTTGTTCACGATTTCGGCCGCCTGATTGTCCATCCGGCTGACCAGGGGCAAAAGCAGCCCCAGGACCAGCACCAGCATGAGGAGCAGCAGGCTGGACCGACGATTGCTCAAAGTGGTCTGGTCGAGGCGCCATGTCGAGGCCGGGGGCGGGCGCGTGGCACCCGACGGAGATTCAATCACCTCCAGGACACGCGTTTTTCCGCCCTCCGCCGTGCGGCCGATGCGCAGGCGGTGGGGGCCGATTTGCACCTCATCGCCGGCCTGAAGTTCGGCGCTGCGGGTGGGCGCCCCGTTGACTTCGACTCCGGACAACGTATGCGCCTCAATTCCCAGCCGATCGCGTCCGTGCAATTCGAGGGTCGCGTGCCGGAGGGCAACGGTAACTCCATTCAGCTGGACATCCTGATCGGTGCCGCGGCCGATGTGCAGTGTCGAGGTGTCCAGCACCCGATCGCTATAGTTCTGACCTGAGCCGGCCCTGCTGTGGTAATGGCGGATGAGCCAGCGCATCGTGACTATCGGTAGAAAAACACGGCGACAATGTGAATCAGCAGGCCGGCCAGCAGGGCGATGCTGGCCGGCACATGCCAGTACAACCATATTTGCAAACGTGCGCGCTGGCGGATATCGAGATTCAACTGGGCCACCAGCGCTTTCTTGCGATTGAGAACCTCCATGAGATTGCGAAGTTTCTCGACCTTCTCGCCACCGCCGACCTGCACCAGTTCCGACGCCACAAAGAACATAGTTGCCCGTCTCCGACCCGCCCGTGCGGGCATGATCTCACCGGTCGCGTGACCTTGCTGGCTGTGGCCCGACGCCTGTTCCCACTCGCGCTCCTTGTCCCGCAAGGCCGCGTCAGCAGCCTGTACGTGCGCGATTGTGCTCGCATCAAAGCCACGCAACTGATCCAGCACCCCGCCGCCAATCCGGGTTGAGCCTACCGAACGCAACACGATGTCGTGAATTTTGGGATCCACCTCATCAGCCAAGGTCAGCGCACGTTCATCGAGTTCCGCAACCTCGTCCAGCATCTGCTGGGGGTTGGCACCGGCCCGGTTCATGGTCATCAAGGTCGGGTACCTGGAGTAGGCCACGGTGCCGTAAATGCCGCTGACCACCACCAGCCACAGCAACAGGTACACCAGCAAATGAAAATTCCAGGAAAACTCAAACCCCGTGTGCAGGCTTGCGATAAGCAGGGTCGACAGGCCGAGATAGACGTGCGCAGATAACCAGGCCTTGACCTTGCCCGCGCCGCTTGCATACTGCCGTTTACGCACCCCGTACCAGGCCAGCAGCAAGACCTGGAACGCCGCCCAGCTCCCGAGCCCATAGCCCAGCCCGGTGCCGCCGTTGGGTCCGCTGATCGGGTCGTGCACCAAATAGGCCAGCGTCGCCGCGACGCTCAACAGCAGCGCCAGCTTCAAATAGCGATAATTCCGGTAGGCCAGATACGACTCATGGCCGACGTTGTCATTCATGATTTTCGACCACCGCTCGGGAGCGTCCGGTCGCCGCGGTCTTTCTGCCACTCCGGGCAGAAATTGCGGATTTGGGGAATCTGTACCGCAACACGTGGCGCGCAGTGATCTGGCAGCCGGCAGACCGGCGATGGGTGGCCACGCATAGGAAATCGCGGGGGGTCATGGCTG
>JBFIIN010000340.1:0-4394 GCA_041601225.1 Oceanococcus sp. | reverse complement strand
GAAACTGCGCGCATCGAGGCGGAGCAGGTCAAAGCCAACCGCTTGGCCCTCAAGGAAATTGAAACCGAAGAACGGGTCCACAACTGGCTGATTCAGCAGGCCCGCGCGTTTTACCCGGAGCCCGAGGATCTGGCTCAGATCCGGCGCCGCACCCGGCGTCTTTTCATGCGGGTCGGCAGCCGTGATCTGGGTACCCATTTCGCGCGGATAACCGGTCTGGATTCCGGTGTATGCATTTCTTTGTCAGCGCTTTTGGGATCAAATAAAGCCAAAAATATCAAAGGCTTCGCCCAACTACTTCGACATATACGTCATGATGAGGCGACCCATGTCAAAAAATCGCGCGACCATGCCATGGACCTGGGTTTTGACCGCCATCATTTCCATGAATGCTACGAACTGACCCGTGAGGGCATGGTCGGCATGCTGACTCCGATTGCTTCCTCGTTTGAAGCTTTAGAGGTGGACCCCGACCGCTTGTTTGCCCGGCTGATGCGTTTTCAGGGCAGCAATATGCCCGATGCAGTGGAACTCAACGACTGAGTTTAAGGCTGTGGCCTTGCGCGCTCGGTCACCAGCAACAGCGCGGGCAGAAAGAGCAGCTGCGCCAGCAGGGCGAACACGATGGTCATGGCGGTGAGTACGCCCATGTCGATGTTGATGCGAAAATTGGAAAAACCCAGGATGGCAAAATTCAGGCCCAGTACTGCGGTGGTCACCAGCAAGGCAATGCCGACCGTAGAAAAAGCGTATTCGATGGCTTGTTCGGCCGACAAACCCTGCTCCTGTTTGGCGCGTTTATACTTGCTTAAGAAGTGCAGGCAGTAGTCGACGATGATCCCCAGGCTGGCGGCGAAGACCATGGATACGCTGATGCCCACCTGACCGACGAACAGTCCCCACAGGCCCAGGGCCATGGTGGCCGGCATGGCGTTCACCAACAGGCTCAGCAGCCCGTATTGCAGCGAGCGGAACACCAGCGTGATGGTCAGCGAAATCACGATCAGCGCCATGAGCGTGCCGGCCAGCATGGCGCGCGAATCGCGCCGGGCCAGATCGGCCATGATGGTGGTGGTGCTGGTGCCGGGATGCGCGAGCTGCGGGCTGTGATCCTGCAGCCATTGTGCGGCCCGGGCCTGGAAGGCCAGATGGTCGGCCGATTCGCTGTGATTCAAACCGATCATTAAGCGAATGGCGGATTTATCCAGGCTCATCTCGTTGGTCAGCGAGGCTCCGAAGGGCATGGACATTTCATAGAGCAATAGATATTGAGCGGCTTCCGCGGCGGTCTCCGGCATGCGCTCGTAGGCCGGATCGTCGCCATGCATATTGCGATTCAAGCGTTTCAGAGTCAGATCCATGGCCTGCACATAAAGCACCTCGGGCTGGCCGCGCATCCAGTCTGCGAAGGCGGCCAGTTGGGTCAGGTACTCCAGATCGTAAATGCCGTTCTCGCGGCCGCTATCCAGTTCAAACTCGATGTGATTAAAGTCTTCGAAGCTTGCTATCAATTCTGCGGTATCGGCACCAAATTGGGTGTCTTCGGTGAGATAGGTGGTCCAGGAATCGTTCATGCGATTCAGGGGTATGCAGACCACGCCCAGCACCACGATGAGCACGCCAGCGACCAAAATGCTGCGGTGATGGCGAATGACCCCTGCGGACAGGCTTGGCATGGCATCGAACACCACGCCTTGTTTGGCGACGACCTTGACCGGTAGCAAGGCCATCACCGCGGGCAGCAAGGTATTGGCCGCCAGCCAGGCCACGAGCACGCCCAGCGCCACCAGATTGCCCATGGTCTGGAAGGGCGGGGAATCGCTGGCATTCATCACCAAAAAGCCCAGCATGGTGGTCACGCTGGTCAGCCAGACGGGTTCGGCATTGATGCGCAGACTTTCGCGCAGCGCCAGGGCATTGTCTTCACCCTGGACCAGGCGCTGAAAGTAGGTGATCAAGATATGCAGCGAATCGGCGACCGCCAGAGTCAGAATAATGACCGGGATCAGAATGGTGATGTTGTTGGCGGCAATTTCGAGCAACCCCATCACTCCCATCGGTACCAGGATGGACACGATGATCACCGATAGCGATGCCAACATGCCGGAGACGCTGGTTAGCAGATGTCTACTTTCGTAGAACAGATAGCCCACGATGGCCAGCAGTGCGAAGCACAGGCCCAAGGGAATCAGGAGACTGGCGTCGGCCATGGCTGTGTCGGCTCCGGCAGCTGAGCCGCCGACCACGCCGGATACATGGATGCCCAGTTGCGGGTAACGTGCACGCATCTCGTCACGTAAGGCCAAGGCGCTGTGATAGACCTCGCGGCTCAAGGCCAGCGAGTGACCGACTTCTTCAGTGAAGTTCACCAGCACCATGCTGGCGCGGCCATCCGCGCTCAATAGTCGGTTGATTAGCAGGGCTTCGCCCAGAGCATTCTGTCGAACTCGGTTCAGCTCGTCGGGGTCTAGGGTGCTGGCATTTTCGTACAGCTCTGATACGTAGAGATCGTCGCCCTGACTGCGTGAAAAGATGAAATTTCGCAGTGAATCCACCCGCAGGCTTTGCGGCAGTCGCCAACCAGCCTCGGTGAGTTCTTCAATGGCCCCCAGACCCTGCCGGGTGAATAAATCACCATCCTGGGTTTTGACCAGGAACAGCAGCGAATCGCCCGTGTCATAACGCTGCTCGATTTCGTCCAGCGCGATGACCAGGGCGTCGTCCTGATCGAAAAAGCTGCGGTAGCTGCCGTCGACATGGATTTGGCCCATGAAGCTACCGATGAGGCTCGCGCTGAGTAGCCAGGCTCCGCAGGTCAACCAGGGGCGGCGGATCGCCAGGGTGTGGAGTTTGGCTAGAGCTTGATACATGAGGAATCTGTTTAAGGCGAATTCCTTACTTTAATTCAAATTCGCTGAAAGTTCGACGCCTCGTGTCGTTCTCTAAGGGGTTCCCGTACCGAATTGACTCCATACCGGCTTGAGCGCGGTCGGCAGCGGCGGCAAGGAACCCAGCCGCGTCCAGGGCTGATCCGGATCGTGAAAATCCGAGCCGATCGAGGCGAGCAGGCCATGTTGGGTGGCATAGCTGGCGCAGGTCTGAATGTCTGCGGGCTGACGGGAGGGGCCGCAACAAACCTCTAGCGCATCACCCCCCAGTTCGACAAAGTCGCTCAGCAAGCGCTGGCGCCAGCTGGCGGTCATTCTGTAGCGCAGGGGGTGAGCAATGACCGCCAGACCGCCGGCCTGGTGGATCCAGCGGATCGCTTCGTCCAGCGCAACCCACTCACTGGCGACATAGCCGGCTTTGCCGGGTTTGAGATAGCGTTTGAAGGCCTGGCGCATGTCCACAGCCAGATGATCTTCCACCAGCAGGCGCGCGAAATGGGTGCGGGTCAGCGCTGCGCCCGCGGCCAGCGCCTCAGCCCGTGCGCCGCAGTCGGGCAGGCCGATGCGTTCCAGCTTGCTGATCATGCGCTGCGCGCGTGCATCTCGCAGGCCGCGAATATGGCTCAGACCCGCTTGTAATTCCGCGCAATCCGGATCGATATCCAGTCCGACGATATGCAGGGTCCTGCGCTGCCAGGTAACGGAGATTTCCACCCCCGGCACAAAGCGGGTGGTACTACCTTGCGTTTGCTTGTGGGCGGCGGCCAGCCCCGCGGTCGTATCGTGGTCGGTCAGGGCCCAGAGATCGAGGCCGGCGGCCATGGCCCGATCCGCAAGCTCGGCCGGAGCCAGCCGCCCATCGGAGGCAGTCGAATGGCTGTGCAGGTCCGCGCAGAACGGGGCATCGCTCACGAATAGTTGAACAGCTGCTCGCGCCGGTACTCGCGTCCGCTTGCGGCATTCAAGGCCGCCAGAACTTTATATTGCATGCGGGTGGTCAGGCGCCGCCCGCGACAGGCGCGGCTGATCATCTTGTGAGTCATCTGGCTGCCGGCGGCGACCACCAGATCATTGGGCTGCAGCTTCAGTTCGGTCAGCAGTGCGGCCAGGGGCTGTTCGCCGAGATTGCGTTCCAGATCTTCAGCCACTACTCATTGCTCGCTTGGGCCGCCGCCAAAGCTGAGCGCACTTCGGAAGAATGGTAGCCATCGGCGATCATGCCGCGGTCGGCCTGGAAATTCCGGATTGCCGCGCGCGTACCGGGGCCGAGTATGCCGTCCGGCTTGCCCGCATCGTAGCCCAGGGCGTTGAGCTGGGCCTGGATGGCCTTGGCCTCGGCGATACTCAGCTTGTCTTCATCATCCGGTGGCGCGCGATGCAGGGGCGCACCGCCGTGTATGCGGTCGGCCAGCAGCCCCACCGACAAGGCGTAGAACTCGGAGTTGTTCCAGCGCATGATGATGTTGAAATTGCTATAGACCAGAAACGCCGGCCCGCGATGGCCGG
>JBFIIN010000339.1:0-4396 GCA_041601225.1 Oceanococcus sp. | reverse complement strand
TGCCGATCGACTATCGGGAATTCGACAAACCGACGGCGGGTGATTTGGCAATCGATTCGATTCTGCTGCCGCGCCAAACGGCGCCTCACGAGGCTTTTCAGTTTTCGGTCATGGCGTATGCCGTCATGGCGGCACTCGATATTGGATTGAAGGTCGCAACGCTGCCGGTGGTCGCACTGGCGGTGGGCATCGGGGTTGATTATGGAATTTACGTATTCAGCGAACTGACCGGCGGGCTGGGTCAGGGCAAAAGCCTGGAGGAAGCCTTCAAGTTCACCTTGCAGCGCACCGGCAAGGCCGTGGTGTTTATCGGCGTATCGCTCGGCCTGTCGGTCGCCACCTGGCTGATGTCCGAACTGCAATTTCAGATCGACATGGGGATCATGCTGATGTTCATGTTCACGGCCAACATGTTTGGCGCGATTCTGGTTCTTCCAGCTCTGGCGCGTTTTTTGCTCCGGCTGCCCGCAGAAAGGCTCGATTAGAGAAAATGCTCACGCGCTCGCAGCAAGGCGGTCTCTGACACGGGGCGCCTGACCGTGAATCATCCGCATATAGACCCCAAACGGGCGCGCCCTTCATCGGCGCGCCTGCGCAAGGAGCGCGCACGGCGATTTGCCGAGCAGGCGCGCCATGAAGCGCGCACCCAGAAACTGCGCCTGCTGTTCCACGCCGCGGTGATCAGTCTGGGAGTGTGGGGAATCCGCCATACCGATTTATCGAGCAACGACCCCTTTGAATCCGGGACCCTGGTCCTGCTCGATATCCTGTTTTGCATCTATCTGTTGCTGATGGTCTTTATCGAGTCCTGGAACCGGACCCAGTAATTCCGGTGAATTGCCCTTATTCTGGCAGCGGTTTCCACGCTCCGAATTCAAATGCCCACATTGAATTACCTGGCCTACGGTTCGAATCTGCACCCGCTGCGCCTGAGCGAACGCATCCGCTCATCCCGTCTGGTCGGTGTTGTCGAACTGCCTGGCCATCGGCTGGCCTTTCACAAACGCGGCATGGATGGCTCCGGCAAATGCAACCTGGTGCCGACCGGTCTCGACAAGGATCTGGCCTTCGGGGCGGTATTCGCGATGGACGCAGCCGAGCAATCAGCACTGGACGAGATAGAAGGCCCGGGTTATGCGCGGGCCGAATTGCGCGTAGACCTGCTCGGAGGGTCGCAGGATTGTTTTGTGTACCTGGCCGAGGACAGTCACATCGAATCCAGTTTGCGGCCCTACGCCTGGTATCAGCGCATCGTTTGCCTGGGGGCTGAATTCCTTGGACTGCCAGCCAGTTACCAGGAGGGGATTGCGCGGGTGCGCAGCCGACCTGACCCGGTGGCCGTTCGCGCGACGCGCAATGCGCAGTTGATTGCCCGTTTGCAGGACTATCCTGGGCGAATCTGAGCCGTTGGTTTTGCCGCGAGGCCCTGCGAAGGGTCTCAACATCGCCGCGGGAATTCACCCGCCATTGGTGCTGGCTTCATCGCTGCGCTCACCGCAAGGCATGGGCGGGGACTGTGGCGAACCCGCTACCGCTCGGGCTGACCGGTCTTCAGGGCGTCCAGCTGCGCCTCCAGCACCGCCATCTGCTGCTCCAGCCGTTCGAGACGCTCACGGGTGCGTTGCAGGACCTCGCGCTGCACATCGAACTGCTCGCGACTCACCAGATCCAGTCGCTCCAGCCGGCCCTGCAGCACGGCCCGAAAGTTATCCTTGAGCTCATCGCGCAGACCCGCCAAACCCGGCGGCAGCGTGTTGGCCAGACGTTCAGCCAGATCCTGCAAACCCGTATGTCTTGCCACCCCGCTCTCCTTTGGTGCCGCACCAAGATGGTGCGCATGCATTCCGGTCTTGCCCCAGCTTGCCACAATCCGGCCCCGAAGGCGGCGTTCACCGCTGGTGGAATGGGGCTTGGCACGGTCCGTGCTTCTTGCTGTGCCGCAACGGAACTCGGGCCTGCCCATGCAGCCCGTCTCAAGAAACCAGGAGCAATAACGATGAAGTTAATCGCTGCCGTCATCAAGCCCTTCAAGCTCGACGAGGTGCGCGAAGCGCTGTCCGAAGTCGGCGTCAAGGGCATTACGGTAACTGAGGTCAAGGGGTTTGGCCGCCAGAAGGGGCACACGGAACTCTATCGCGGCGCGGAGTACGTGGTGGATTTTCTGCCCAAGGTGAAAATCGAAGTGGCGGTCGACGACGATGAGTTGGAAGGCGCCATTGAGGCCATCAGCAAGGCTGCCCACACCGGCAAAATCGGTGACGGCAAGATTTTCGTAACCGGTCTCGAGCAGGCCCTCCGTATCCGCACCGGCGAGACCGGCAAGGACGCACTCTAGAGCCTGCCGCTCGATAAACCAGAGAGATACCGATGGAAAACAATATTTTTGAATTGCAGTACGCAATTGATACCTTTTACTTCCTGGTCTGTGGCGCGCTGGTCATGTGGATGGCCGCGGGCTTCTCCATGCTGGAAGCCGGCCTGGTGCGCTCCAAGAACACCACCGAGATTCTGACCAAGAACGTCGCGCTGTTTGCCGTGTCCTGCATCATGTACATGGTGAGTGGCTACATGATCATGTACGGCGGCGATGCCTTTCTGACCGGCATTGAGAGCGTGGACGCCGATAGCGTGCTGGGCGATTTCGCGGCGCGTGAAGACGGCTTCCGCGGCGGCTCGATCTATTCCGGCGCCTCGGACTTCTTCTTCCAGGTCGTGTTTGTGGCCACGGCGATGTCAATTGTGTCCGGCGCGGTCGCCGAGCGCATGAAGCTGTGGGCGTTCCTGGTCTTTGCAGTCGCCATGACCGGCTTCATTTACCCCATGGAAGGCAACTGGACCTGGGGCGGGGGCGCGGTATTCGGCCTGTACACGCTCGGTGATCTGGGCTTCTCCGACTTCGCCGGGTCCGGCATCGTGCACATGGCTGGTGCAGCGGCCGCTCTGGCCGGCGTGTTGTTACTGGGCGCGCGCAAGGGCAAGTATGGCGCCGACGGCAAGGTTCACCCGATTCCGGGAGCGAATCTGCCGCTGGCCACCTTGGGCACCTTCATCCTGTGGATGGGGTGGTTTGGCTTCAACGGCGGCTCGGTGCTGAAACTGGGTGATATCTCCAACGCCAACGCGGTGGCCATGGTGTTCTTGAACACTAACGCTGCGGCCGCCGGCGGCTTGGTGGCTGCGCTGATTCTGGCTCGCGTGATGTTTGGCAAGGCGGATTTAACCATGGCCCTGAACGGCGCTCTGGCAGGACTGGTGGCGATCACCGCCGAGCCCAGCACCCCGTCCGCACTGCAGGCCACCTTGTTCGGCGCTGCCGGCGGCGTGCTGGTTGTGCTGTCGATCATCGGCCTGGACAAGCTGAAGATCGATGACCCGGTTGGCGCCATTTCGGTGCATGGCACCTGCGGGCTGCTGGGCCTGCTCTTGGTGCCGCTGACCAACGACGGTTCCAGCTTCAGCGGCCAGCTGATCGGCGCCGCAACGATTTTCGGCTGGGTCTTTGTGACCAGCCTGGTGGTATGGGGCGTGCTCAAGGCTGTCATGGGAATTCGCGTCAGCGAGGAAGAGGAGTACGACGGCGTCGACCTCTCCGAATGTGGCCTCGAGGCCTATCCCGAGTTCACGAATCGCTGATTTTTGTCCCGCGCCGCGGCGGAATACGCGGCACAGAACCGCATCCGCCGTATCGGGTGGGGGTCGCAAGACCTCCACCCGTTTTTTTTTGCCGAACCCGGGCGCTGGCGCTGATGTGGCGGTTTCGACTACCATTTCCGCCCTGCCGCGCTTTGCGTGGACACTTTATTTTTGCCTGCGATCCGGCCATGCAATTCAAATTCAAGAAAGGCTTGTCGATTCCCCTCACGGGGGAACCTGTACAGGACATCAGTGAAGCCGCGCCCGTATCACGCGTCGCGGTCATCGGCGCCGACTATGTCGGCATGAAGCCAACCATGCTCGTTGCCGAAGGCGATCATGTGGCTTTAGGTCAACCGCTCTTCGAGGACAAGAAAAATCCCGGCGTGATCTACACGTCACCCGGCGCAGGCGTTGTGGAATCGGTCAATCGCGGCGCCAAGCGCGTATTGCAATCTGTCGTCATCAAGCTCGAAGGCGATGCGCAGGAAAGCTTTGAAAAGTTTGACGAGGCCGAGTTAGGTAGCCTGGATGGGGAGATTGTAAAAAGGGTCCTGCTGAAATCCGGCCTGTGGACCGCCCTGCGTACGCGGCCGTATAGCCGCGTACCGGCGCCCGCGAGCCATCCGGACGCGCTGTTCGTGACCGCGATGGATACGAACCCGTTGGCCGCCGATCCGGCATTGATCGCGCGCGAATTTGCAGATGATTTCGAGCGCGGCCTCATGATTCTGGCCCAGCTCACGAGCGGTAAGGTCTATGT
>JBFIIN010000338.1:0-4399 GCA_041601225.1 Oceanococcus sp. | reverse complement strand
CGCTTTGATTTTATTGCCGGCGCCTTTTACCAGCAGTCCGACCAGAAGTTTGACGAATTTGGCGCGCTCAATGTCCGCACCGGGACGGCATTTCTGGCATTTTTGCCGCCGGAATCCATCGCCGCGCTTGAGCAGCTGGGGCCGGCGAACACGGCGACTGTGATCAGCGCGGACCTGGTCCGCAATTTTGGAACCCGGGCCAGAGCGTGGTCCGTATTTGGTCAGGGGGTCTGGAGCTTCCTGCCGGACTGGCGCCTGACCCTGGGATTGCGATTTGTGAGCGAGCGCAAGTCCGGCTTCCGTGATTTCGCCACTTACCAGCCGGGCACTGAAGAGGATGTGGACCCGGCGACTGCCGCGGTCCTTGAACAATTGCTCATCGAGCCGCATTCCCTGCGCGGATCGCGCAGTTCGGATTTGTTGTTGCCATCGATCAATCTGCAGCACGATGTCAACGACGACATCATGGCCTATGTCTCCTGGACGCGGGGTGCGAAAAGCGGGGGCTATGACGCGCGGAACAACAATGAGCAGGATGGACCGAACGGCGGCGCGACCAACTTTGAATATGAGGATGAAATCGCGGATGCGGCGGAGATTGGCGCAAAGACCAAATTGCTGGATGGAGCGGCCGAACTGAACATGGCGCTGTATCGGGTGGAGTACGAGGATATGCAGGTCAGCGTTTTCGACGGCGTCGCCGGTTTTACCGTAACCAACGCAGGCAGCGCTGTTGTCCAGGGCGTGGAACTGGATGGTCGCTGGTTATTGACGGATGCCTTCCTGCTTAGTGGTTCGCTGGCCTTTCTGGATTTCGAGTGGCAGCGCTACGATGATGGTCCCTGTTACTTCGGCGGTCCCGAGGGCAACGAGGAGGGCACCTGTAATTTCGCGGGACGTGAAAATCAGCAGACGCCCAACTGGACCGCGGCCCTGTCGGGAACCTACAGCGGTTTGATTGGCCCGGGGCTGGAATGGGCCGCGACCCTGGATGTGAATTACCGGGACGATCATTTTACTTCGGGTGATCTGGATCCGCGGGGTGAGCAGAAGGCTTACGCCAAGCTCAATACCCGGATTTCACTGGGGGCACCGGATGGGCGCTGGGCCGTGGCTCTGGTGGGCAAGAATCTGACGGACGAGTTGACCACCGGCATCGGCGCGCCGGTTCCTCTGGATACGGGAGGTTACATGATTACCTCCGAACGCCCGCGGACCTACGGCATCGAAGCACGCTACAGCTTCTAGCCTGGAGGTGTGGCGGGCTGACCCGATGAAGTCCGGCCCGGGCTGACCCGTGGAGCTGGCCGCCACCTGGTTTTCGATCCTGCCACCACTGTTGGCCATCGTGGCGGGCCTGGTCCTGCGCGAGGTTGTGCCGGCGTTGTTTCTTGGGGTCTGGCTCGCGGCTTGGGGACTGGCGGGGCTGGATGGGCCGGGCTTGCTGAGCGGCTTGCTGGCGGCAATTCAGCATTTCATTCTGGCGGCTCTGGCCGATCCGGATCATGCGGCAGTCATCCTGTTTTCCTGCATGATCGGCGGCCTGGTGGGTATCGTGACCCGCAGTGGCGGCATGCATGGTGTGGTCGCGCTGGTGGTGCGTCACGCCCGAACCCGCCGCCGCGGCCAGCTCGCCACCGTGTTGCTCGGGCTGGCGGTGTTCATCGATGACTACGCCAATTCTCTGCTGGTGGGAAAATCCATGCAGGCGGTGACCGATCGTCTGGGAATCTCGCGCGAAAAACTGGCCTATCTGGTGGATTCCACCGCGGCGCCGGTGTCGGCCGTGGCCCTGATTTCAACCTGGATCGGTTACCAGCTGGGTCTGCTGGGCGCTGCGATTGCTGCCACCGAGGGCCTGCAGGCCAGTGCCTATGGCCTGTTCCTGCAGTCGCTGCCCTACAGCTTTTACCCGTGGTTGGCTTTGTTCCTGGTGTTCTGGGTCGCCGCATCCGGTCGGGATTTCGGCCCGATGCTCGTGGCCGAAAGCCGGGCCATGCGGCAGCTGTCCTCACCCGGGCCGGCGGCCGGCGAACATACAGAACCGCGGAGCGTCAATGCCTTGCTGCCCTTGCTCGTCCTGGTGGGCGGGGTTCTGGTGGGGTTGTACCTGACGGGTGAAGGCGACGGCATGCGCGAAATCATCGGCAGCGCCAACGCCTACCAGGCGCTAACGGGCGCCTCGCTGGTTGCCGTTCTGGTGGCCCTGGCCCTGCCGCTGGCGCAGCGCCAGGTGCGCCTCGCCGCGTTGATGACGGCCTGGGTTGAGGGTGTGCAAAGCATGGTGCCGGCCATGATCGTGCTGGTTCTGGCCTGGGCGTTGGCAGCCGCCACCAGGGAGCTGGAGACGGCCGGATTTCTGATCTCTCTGCTGGGTGATTCCTTGCCGGTCGGCGCGATCCCCGCGCTGGTTTTCCTGCTTGCCGCGGCGACCGCATTCGCCACGGGCACCAGTTGGGGGACCATGGGCATTCTGATACCGCTTATCGTGCCGCTGGCCTACGGTCTGGCGCCCGGCCAGGCCCATATTCTGCACGCCGGAATCGCGGCCGTGCTCGCGGGCGCAGTCTGGGGCGATCATTGTTCGCCCATTTCCGATACGACGATTCTGTCATCCATGGCCAGCGGCTGCGATCATGTCGCCCATGTGCGGACCCAGCTGCCCTATGCGGGGCTGGCCGGCGTGGTCGCCCTGCTGTTCGGCGTGCTGCCCAGTGGCTTCGGCATGCCCTGGTGGCTGTCGATGGCGCTGGCTGCGGTCACCATCGTGCTTCTCATGCGGCGTTTCGCGCGGGTGCCGGCCACCCCCAACGCCTGAACGCATGAGCCATGCTTTGCGGCATGCGCCGACAATGCTAAATTGCAAGTCCTGTTCCGCCGACATTTTCTTTACATGCGGCCCGGCAACTTGAGTCCCACATCAGTCATAACCGGAGAGGGAACATGCGTGACGAAATGACGGAAGCACTGGATACCCTGCTGCTCTGCCAGGCACTGGAGCAGGAGGATCGCGATCTGGTCGAGCGGGCCCTGGACGAGGGCTACGGCAGTTTGCCGGAGATGGGGAAATCCCGGCTCCGCCGCCTGCTCAACCAACAGGCCGCCAAACCCCTGTGCGCCCTGGAACGCTATCGACTGCGTCGGCAGATGGCGGCGCCGGAACGCAGCGCGCGTCGTCAGCGCGGGGCCCGCGCGACGTCCTGAGGTGTGGGCCTGCAGTCATGTAGGTCAAGGCCTACATGACGCTGGGACAATGCCTACAAGGAATGCGCGGAGCGCGCTAGTCAAAGACCCCCTGGGCGAGCGAGCATAGGCACTGGGCATCGGTTGGGGCCGAGGCCCGCACGCTGATGAACTCAGGTTTTGAGCTCATCCCCATGTTCGTCATTCGGGGGAACCATGAAATTTCCAAATTGGCCGCGTGCGCGGCGTCGGCTGCTGTCCGTGCTCGCTGGCAGCTGGGTCTGTGCGATTTATCTCGCGGTGCCTGCGCAGGCCGGCGGCAGTGTGGTCACGACGCCGGAGGAAGCCGAGGCGGCGTTTGCTGAACTCACCGCGGAGCAGAATGCCGCGCTGGGCGAACTGTTTGAAAATTTGCTCAGCGATCTGAGCTTCTCAGGCGTGCTGCAGCCTTTCGCCGTCCAGGCAACTTCACCTCTCAAGCTGAGCCTCACCGAGTTTCTCACGGCTGATGTGATGGGCCTTGATGTGGGCGGGCTGCTGGATGGCCTTGGCCTGTTGCCGTCAGTGCTGAGCTACGAATGGCAAACCACGTCAGGCGGCATTACCCGCACCCATGCAGGGATACTCAATGTGCCGAGTTTGCTGGATGTGGATGGCACGCCCGGGGCCGATGTCGTGGCCACTTTGGCGATATCCGGCACCAGTGGGGTCGCCCTGAGCGTCAACCGGATCGCCGGTGGGTTCGGGCTCGATGCCAAGCTTGCAAGTCTGCCGCTGCGCATCGAGGCCGTCGTGCCGGATCCTCGTGGCGGTAACGCGAAGTTCGCCTTCGGCTATGACGCGCTGTCCAGCGACGCCCCGGACACCTACTCCGAGTCCATTACGATTTCCGGTTCCGGTGCCAATACCCAGATCGCCGTCGACGTGAACCAGGCCGGCGCCGGCCCCGAGCTGCATTTGCTGGCCGAGGAATTCAGCGGTCCGAATGACAGGCGGGACCCGGCCCAAACGATCAGGCTGGGTCTGGTCCCGGTGCCGGCGTCGGTGAATGTGGCCGTGGCGATCGGCAGCAGCATTGCCGTCAATCTTGGCGCGGCCAGCCCGACCACGGCAACCGTGGATTACACCGATTTCACCAGTGGCAGTGCCCAGCCGGTGACCGTTACGATCGACAAGTTGCCGACCCGCCTTGGCATTACGGTGGCGCAGAGCAGCG
>JBFIIN010000337.1:0-4433 GCA_041601225.1 Oceanococcus sp. | reverse complement strand
GCCCAGGCGGTTGCCGCAGGCTGTGGGCAGTACGTGATCGTCGGCGCCGGTTTGGACAGCTTCGCCGCAAGGCGGCCACCGGGCACTGAGGATGTGCAGGTCTTTGAATTGGATCATCCCGCCACCCAGGCGGCGAAGCGTCAGCGGCTGGGGCTTGCAGCCCAGGTCGATTGGCAGCGCGTGAGCTTTGTGCCCATCGATTTTGAAAGCCAGGCATTGGCCGAGGCCCTGGAGGCATGCCCGGAATTCGATGCGCAGCAGCCCGCGTTCTTTTCCTGGCTGGGTACCACGCCTTATTTGTCGCGTGAAGCCATCTTCGCCACCTTGGCCAGCATCGCGCAGTTGGCGGCCCCCGGCAGCGAAATCGCCCTGGATTTCTCCGTTGCCCACAAGTCTTTGGCCCGCCGGCGGGGCGCCGTAATGGGCCTGTTCCTGCTGGCCTATACGCGCTGGCTGTCCGAGCCGCTGATCGACAACGGCTTGCCGCGCGACGCATTTGTTGGCGAATGCGCCAAGCTCGGTTTTTTGCCGCAGGAGGTGCTTGATGTCGCCGCGGTGTGCGCGCGCTATTTTGCCGCCAGCCAGCCGCCGCTCAAGTCCCTGCCCGGCACCTGTTTCGCACATTTTGTTTTGGAGTAAGACCGTGACCGAATCGCCATATCCGCATTTGCTTGAGCCGCTGGATCTGGGCTTTACCACCCTGAAAAATCGGGTGCTGATGGGCTCGATGCATACTGGCCTGGAGGACTTTTTCTGGAATTATGGCAAGTTGGCGGCCTTTTTCGCAGAGCGTGCGCGTGGCGGGGTCGGCCTGATCGTGACCGGCGGCATTGCGCCGAATCGCGAAGGCTGGGTTTCGCCGTTTGCAGGCGAAATGTCCAAAACCCGCCATACCGTGCCACACAAGCGGGTGACCCGGGCGGTGCATGCCGAAGACGGCAAGATCTGCATGCAGATTCTGCACGCGGGGCGCTATGGCTATCACCCCTTCGTCGTCTCGGCCTCCGAGCGCAAATCGCCGATTTCGCCGTTCAAGCCCAAGGCGCTTTCCGCCGGCGGGGTGGAAAAACAGATCCGCGATTATGTGCGCTGCGCGCAACTCGCACGCGAAGCCGGATACGACGGTGTGGAAGTGATGGGCTCGGAGGGTTATTTCATCAACCAGTTCCTGGTCGAGCGCACCAACAAGCGCACCGACGCTTACGGCGGCAGCCTGGAAAATCGTCAGCGCCTGCCGATTGAAATTGTCAGCCGGATGCGGGAAGCGGTCGGTGAAGACTTCATAATTGTGTACCGGCTGTCCATGCTGGATCTGGTGGAGGGGGGCAGTCAGTGGCCGGAAGTCGTGCGCCTGGCCAAGGAGATCGAGAAGTCGGGTGCGACCATCATCAATACCGGCATCGGCTGGCACGAGGCGCGCATTCCGACGATCGCCACCCGTGTGCCGCGTGGCGGATTCTCCTGGGTGACCCGCAAGCTCAAGGGCGAGGTGGGCATTCCCCTGTGCACGACCAACCGGATCAACATGCCGGGCATCGCCGACGAGATCATCGGCAACGGCGATGCGGACATGGTGTCCATGGCCCGGCCGTTCCTGGCTGACGCCGAACTGGTCAACAAGGCCGCCGCGGGTCGTACGGATGAGATCAACACCTGTATCGCTTGCAATCAGGCCTGCCTGGATCACACCTTTGCCTACAAAAAAGCCAGCTGTCTGGTCAATCCGCGGGCCTGCAACGAAACCACGCTCAACTTCCGGCCGGTGACCACCCGGAAGAAGATCGCGGTGGTGGGTGCTGGACCTGCCGGCTTGGCGGCGTCCACCAATCTGGCGGGCCGCGGTCACGAGGTGGTGCTGTTTGACGCCGCGGATGAAATCGGTGGCCAGTTCAATATGGCCAAGCAGATTCCCGGCAAGGAGGAGTTCCACGAAACCTTGCGCTACTTCACTCGCCAGATCGAGCTCACCGGCGTGGACCTGCGCCTGGCAACGCAGGTGAATGCTGCGGACCTGGCCGCGCAGGGCTTTGATGAGGTCATTCTTGCCACCGGAATTCTGCCTCGCACGCCGGCTATCGAGGGCATTGGGCACAGCAAGGTACGGTCCTATATCGATGTGCTGCTCAAGGGCGCGCCGGTGGGCAAGAAGGTGGCGATCATCGGCGCCGGCGGGATCGGCTTCGATGTGGCCGAGTTTCTGACCCACGATCATTCGGCCTCTACCGATCCGGTGGCCTTTTGCCGGGAATGGGGTGTGGACATGAATAACGAAGAGCGGGGCGGTCTGGCCACCCCCGAGCCCGCACCGTCACCGCGTGTCGTGTACCTGCTGCAGCGCAAGACCGACGCGCTGGGTAAGGGCCTGGGCAAAACCACCGGATGGGCCCATCGCCTGTCGCTCAAGCACAAGCAAGTGCAAATGCTGGCCGGGGTCAGTTATGACCGAATCGACGATGAGGGGCTGCACATCACGGTCGGAGACGAGAGCCGTCTGCTGGATGTTGATCATGTTGTGGTCTGCGCAGGCCAGGAGTCGCGGACCGAACTGGTCGAAGGCCTGCAGGCGGCGGGCATTGAGCCTCACGTGATCGGCGGCGCAAAACTCGCCGCAGAACTGGATGCCAAGCGGGCGATTGCGGAAGCCAGCCAGTTGGCGGCGCGTCTGTAAGCGAACGCGATGCACGGCTCGCGCTCCCGCCTGGATCGGTATGCGACTCAAGCCTTTGACTGGCGCTGGTCGCGTTGCTGGGGCAGGGTGTGCTCGGCGTCGGGCAGGCCAGCACCTCCGAGCGTAGCAGCCTGGTGATGGTGCCTTGTTTGCCTGGTGCGGCACATCAGTCGCCCCGATCGCGGGACCAGATTCCGGATGCAGCCGGCGCCGCACCCTTGGATTGTTCCTGTTGAGTCGCCGTGCCGGCCATGAGCGCACTGGTCCAGAAACAGATGGCCCATGTCGCCTCCCAGGGCGGCATGAGTTCGATGCAGCTGGGCGGTTACCGCACGGAATTCTCCGGTCTGGGTGGCGCCCGGTTCGCGCCGGTACACCGGCTGCATGTGAGAGCCGGGATGAGCCTGCCGAGCGGCTCGAACTCGCAAAGTGACTGCGTGCGCGCACCGGGCGGCCCGACAGATCTATAGCGCTTGCCTATCCCATGCAGCCTGGTCTCGGCAGCATCATTGGGCTGGTCGGCGCAGGCTACGCCGGTCAGCGGCGAGGGTCGGGCGGGGGCCTGGCGCACGGCGCGCATCCCTCTGGACTACAACGATGATCATTCTCAATCGGGTGCGTGCCATGAGGTGACCGGCCGGGCCAGCCATTGCTGGCGTTCCTCGCCAAGCGGCGCGTGGGGCTTGCTCGGCGAGTTCCAAGACCGAAGCGCCGGCTTCGATCCGCGGATTGTCAGACCGGCAAGGTTGCCGGCGGGTGTCGCTGGGAATCGGTGTTAATCTGGCGGGGCAGGGCGATGGGGTTGGCCATCGGCTGGCGCTGGATCATGTGGTGCCGGTGCGTCAGGGTTTGCACGGGCCGCAGCTTGAGGGCGGCGACAATTTCTTGCACGGCTACCAGTTCGCGTTTTGAACCTGTGGCCGTCCCAGCTCGTTGGGCTGCTCCACTGCGTAGAATCGCCGCGGCGGTGCCAGGACGCCGTGCGCTCCTTCCCGGATCAGGAATCCCCATGAGTCTCGAACGCTTATTTGAAGCATTCAAATCATCCAAACTGGTGCTGCCCAATCGCCTGGTCATGGCGCCGATGACCCGCTACTTTTCACCGGGCGGCGTGCCGGGAGCGGATGTCGCTGCCTACTACCGGCGCCGTGCCGAGGGCGGGGTTGGCTTGATCATCACCGAGGGGATTGCGACCGCGCATTACCCAATGGCGGCGAACAATGCCCGGGTTCCGATTCTGCATGGCGACGCGGCTGTGGCGGCCTGGCGTCGCGTCGTCGATGGTGTGCATGAAACCGATGCGAAGATCGCGGCCCAGCTGTGGCATGTTGGCATCATGCGCAAGCCCGCCGATGCACCCGAGCCTGGTGTGCTCGGGGTCAGTCCATCGGGTTATCTGAAAATCGACAAACAGGTCGGGGAGCCCATGAGCGTGGCCGAAATCGATGCGGCGATTGCCGGCTATGCGCGTACCGCGCGCCACGCCAAGGCCGCGGGCTTTGATGCCATCGAAATTCACGCCGCGCACGGCTATCTGATCGACCAGTTCTTCTGGGCCGGCACCAATCAGCGTGGGGATCAATACGGGGGCGATCTTGTGGCCCGCACCCGGTTCGCCTGCGACGTGCTGGCTGCAGTGCGCGCCGAAGTTGGCCCGGACTTTCCATTGATTCTGCGCTTTTCGCAGTGGAAGCAGCAGGACTATACGGCGCGGCTGGCACAGACACCCGCGGAGCTGGACCAGTTTCTCGCGCCGCTGGTGTCT
>JBFIIN010000336.1:0-4438 GCA_041601225.1 Oceanococcus sp. | reverse complement strand
CACGGGCCCTGATGCCGCGCGCCGGAACGAGGTCCAGCCGGCGTATCAAAAAAAACCCGGCGCATTTAGCGCCGGGCCTGGTCACACAAAAAATGCAGATCTACAGCGACGAGCAATGCACCTGGATGCTGTCGATTACGTCTCCGGACCGTCCGGTTACGCCACTCATGAACATGCCATCCGGACAGGTCAATGACGTGATGCTGCCATTGCCGTCATTGGCTCCAGCCGGCGCATTTCCGCGGCCATTGCGGAAGGTCGCATTGGGCGGTCCGCTGCAATCCACACCGAGTTGGTCGATCACGGTGCCGCCAAACCGGAAATGGGTGCGGGCATACAGACCCACCGCCACTTCCCCGGCAGCACACAGCTGATCATCGCCCAGATCGGACCCCGCCCCGGCTCCGGCAGTTGCGGTTTCCGTTTCCGTCCCCGCATCATCGACGCAAACCAGCTTCAGCTGCGTGACATCCTGCGCGTCAACCCGACCGCGGAAACCAAAGGCGGCGGTTCCCGGCGGGCAACCCAGCGCAAAGGGATTGTCGCCGCCGGCTCCGCCCACGGTATCGGTGGCCGCAAACGTGGCCTCGGGCAAGCCGCACAGCACCCTTGCCCGGTCAATCAGGGTCCCGGCACGCCCATCCAGACCAATCAGTTCAAAAGGCGCGGGACAGGCGGCCTGGGCCACGGCCAAGCCCTCATTGTCGATGCCACGCATGTCACCAAAGGCCTGTGGCGGCTTGAATGGCCAGCGACAACTGATGCCGAGCTGGTCCACCAAGCCGCCCGCGCCCTTGGGGCTGCCGCGCAGTCCGGCCAGCACGGAACCCTCCGGACAGCCCAGCAGACCCAGGTGGCTACCCCCTGTCCCGCCGACAACGGGCGACAAACCGGTATCGCAGTTCAGCTGGATGCTGTCGATATCATCGCCATCGGCGATATCCACACTTTGCGCCCGCCCCCCGTCCGGGCAGCGAATGTCATAAAAATTTCCTCCCGAAGAATCGCCTATGCTACCGAATGCGAGGGCCCTGGAGACCGGAAACGGCGTGAACTTCCAGAACTGACCTGAAACATTGCCCTCATTGACCACCAAGGCATCATCCAGCGCCCCGTTCTGATCGACCATGTGCAGACGAAAGAAAGCCGGATCGTCGCCGGAAAATTCCGTGCTGACCGGCGCCCAGGTCTGATCAGAAAATGGGCTGTGCGCAATGCTGCCGTATACGTCCAGCGCACAGGGCTGCGCGGCGTCTGGATCCCCGCCGCGCACGCCCAGCCGATCGCCAGCCGTCAGGTTCTCAATCACGTGGCTATCCGAGCCCGTCGGGCGAAACTGCCAGAAATCCGTGTTATTGCTGACCGGCCCCATTTCGCAGTCGCGACCATTGGCCGCCAGCTGCAGGTGCTCACCGGTGCCGCGAAACAGGTTGCTCAGCTGGTACCAGCGCGTGGGGTCGGGCGCGGTGAAGAAGGTCGCGACCCCCTCGCCCTCCAGCGTCTGGCCCTCAGGATCCTGAATCCCCAGCCCCACCGTAAACCGGTACTGGGACACCGACTCCAGCGGCGCGCTGGGGGTAAAGCTGCCGCTGTCGCCATTGGCGCTGGCGCTGCCGGCCACCGGCCCATCCGGACCGATCAGGCTGAGGTTGGCACTGTTGAAACTCGCCGGGTCGATGGCCCGGGTGAACTGCACCTGGATGGTCGGCATGAGGGCCACATCCACCGCGCTACCTTGTGGGGTAATCGACTGCACCGACAATGGTGGCGCCGATATTGGTGGCAGCGCGCGACTGGTCTGGGCGCTGGCGCCCTGGTTGTCGGTCACCGTCAGGGTCACGGTAAAGCTGCCGGCGCTGGTATAGCTGTGGCTGGCGATCGGGGTAGTGGTGGTCTGGTTCTGGCCATCACCGAAATTCCAGGCGTACTCAACGATGCCGGAATCGTCCGCGGACTGCGAGGCATCGAAATCGAATTGCACCGGTGTTTCCGGGAACTGTGGGCCATCAAAATTGAAAGCCGCCGTCGGTGGGGCGTTGCTGTCCGCAGGGTCGCGCACCACGACGGTGGTTTGCGCGAAATCCGTCGCGCCGTCGCTGTCGGTCACGGTCAGGGTTATCAGAAAGGTACCGACACTGGTGTAGGTATGGGTCAGTTGCTCACCGGTCGCGCTTTGGCCATCGCCGAGCACCCAGCTGTAGCGGCTAATCGCGCCTTCGGCATCGAAGGACTGGCCCGCATCAAAGCTGACGGTATGCGGCGCATCCCCCGAGTTCGGGGTCGCACTGAATGCCGCCTGCGGCGGGGTATTCTGCTGCTGATCATCGGGCTCGTCGGCGGCTTCGCCGCCGCCCCCGCAGGCGCTGAGGGCTATGCCGGCCACTGCCGCGCAGGCATAGGCCTGGAATTGCTTGAACATGATTTCTCCGAGTTATCGCATGACGAGCAAGCTATACGCACTGGGCGCCAGCCGCGCTCTTATTGTTGTTAGCGCGTTCTGCCGGGAAATCTCCTCACACAAGACGCAGCTACGCGAATGACGCTTTGATCTACCGCAAAATTTTGGCGGCGCACCAACTTCAGTTCAGCACCGCTCCCCCATCCAGCGCAGTCTTCAGCCAGGCCCGCGCCATGCGCAGATCCCGATCGACAGTGGCCGGCGAGATACTGAGAACCGTGGCGATCTCCGGATGGGTCAGCCCCGCGAAATAATGCAATTCGACGATCTGTTCCTTGCGCGAATCATGTGCACCCAGCAGCCGCAGTGCATCGTCCAGTTCCAGAAATTCAGCGTCAGCATCCGCCGCGATCGTGCCGATATCGTCCAGCGATACATGAACCGCGGCCCCACCCCGCTTGTCCCGCGCGCGACCACGCGCGTGATCGACCAGGATGCGGCGCATGACTTGCGCCACCACGGCCAGAAAATGCACGCGGTCCTGCCAGTCCACATCAGTTTCGAATATGCGCCCGTAGGCCTCGTGCACCAGGGCGGTCGCCTGCAGGGTGTGGCCGGGATTCTCGCGCGCCATGATGCGTGCGGCCATGCCGCGCAGATCGTCGTACAGCCGGGTGAACAGCTGCTCGCGGGCGTCGCGGTCACCCTCGCGCCAGTTCATTAACAACTGCGTCACCGCGCCCTGCTCAAGCATCCCGACTCCGGTCCAGCTCTGGCTGACAAACAGAAACGTATTTACGCGCAGACCGCACTACAAAGACCGGGCTCAAGCGGTCGCTGACGGTCACGGCTTCCGCGCCGCGTGGCTCATGATACTTAGGTCGCAGGTGCCCGGTCTTTGCTGGGTTCTCGCGTTGGAGTGCAGCGAAGAATTCCGATTCATGGCTCGACCTGACCAATGCTGTGAGCCGGGCGCCCCGGCAAATGCGCCAAATCTAGCCCAAATGGACCGGCAGCCGCCGAGGGATTATGCTCTCCGGTTTAGACAGGGACGCTGATTCCCGCCCTTGGTGACAGCCGCTTTGGCTCATTTGGCCCGCTGGGGCTGGATCGGAAAACGCCCGAATCAAGACAAGCGCGGGGTCAGGCCGGCAGCCCGCGTGGCGGAGGCCACGCGGCCGCGCGTCGTCCTGTCCGGGCGAATTCAGTGAGTGCAATGGAGCGATCACAAGCCGACGATTGGACGCGGCTGGAACAGCTATTCCACACGGTGTCTGCACTGAGTGCCGATGATCGCGCGGACTATCTGGACCGGCACTGCGACGATGCGGACTTGCGCCGGCAGGTCGAGCAGCTGGTTGCCAACGCCGACCAGACCGGAATCTCCGCACGGGTGAGCAAGGTCACCGAAAGCCTCGAGGATGCGGGGTTTCGCAGCGGGGATGAGGTCGGGCCCTGGCGCATACTGCGTCGACTGGCCGATGGTGGCATGGGCTCGGTCTTTCTGGCCGAACGCGCCGATGGCCAGTACAGCCAGCAGGCGGCGCTAAAGGTCTTGCGCAGTGCCCTGCCCGGCGGCCAGCTCACCGAGCGCTTCGTCCACGAGCGGCAGATTCTGGCGCAGCTCAACCATCCCCATATTGCCCATTTGCTGGACGGCGGCGCCACAGCCCAGGGCTTGCCCTATCTGGCCATGGAGTACATCGACGGCGAACAGATCGACCAGTGGTGTCGCGCACGCTCCTGCTCGCTGCGGGAGCGTCTGGGCCTGTTTCAGAAAATCTGCGGCGCCGTGCAGGCGGCGCACCAGAGTTTGGTCGTGCACCGCGACATCAAGCCGTCAAATATCATTGTCGACGCTTCAGGCGAACCCAAGCTTCTGGACTTCGGCATTGCCCGCCTGCTGGACCAGGAGACCGGCACTACGGCCGCGGAAACTCAGTTCGGTCAGCGCATGCTGACGCCCGAGTTCGCCAGCCCGGAACAGATTCGTGGGGATCCCGTGGACACCCGCAGTGATGTCTACTCGCTGGGCGTGCT
>JBFIIN010000335.1:0-4442 GCA_041601225.1 Oceanococcus sp. | reverse complement strand
GTGGGATCGGGAGCTCTACGACAATCTGGACTCTGACCCAGGAGATGGCGTGGCCGATACGCTTTACGCACCGGGGCTGAGGCGCAGCGAAAGTAGTGTTGAGCAGGTTTTTCTCATCCCGGAGGCGACGGACGCACTGGCCGCTGATCTGGCGGGCAGCTATGGCGGCGTGATCCTGGTGATGAATTTGGGCGCCGATGGCACCACACTGATTCAGTCCGGCCCCATTGAACTGAGTTTTGCTGGCAGCGGCGCACCGAACTTCCCCCTGCAGTGGGAAGCGGAATTCCGCGACGTTGTACGTGTCAACGAACTTGATGGGTTCAATGTCTTCCGCGATTCGAGTTCCGGTCTGGATTCGGGCCAGCTCAGCCTGAACACCGACGGCTCGGCAATGCTCGAGCTGGATATCGGATCGAGCGCGTTCAGGATTCCCGGCGCGGTCAGTGAGTCCCACGACTTTTTTGCCTTCGCCAATGTGCTGGCGGACCCGGTCGGATCGCAGGTTCCGGCCAGCGGGGCGGGGGCTTTGCTAAGCTTCGGCGTGCCGCGGGAGCCAATGCCGGATCTGGCCGGGCTGGCCGCTGCGGGGGCCGTATTCGATCTTGCGGGACTGGAATACGCTGCGAGTCCAAATTCCGCGAAAACCGTGTTGCTGGACATGCGCCACGGTCAGCTGCGCTTTTTCATGGATGCCGGCACCGTCTGCGCGGAGGTCCTCGTGGGCGAACCGGTGGGGCCGGACTTCGCGCCGGCATTCGATGCCGATGGCGTAACCCGTGCCAGCGATCAGTCAGTACCGAAGCCCGAGCAGGAGTCGCTGCAACACTTCAGCAGACTGGCGGCGGACTGCAGCGTCGGCAGCAATGTCGTGCTGGCCGAAGCGCCTGCCGCGGCCAGCGCCGGCCGCTTCATCATTTCCCAGAGCGACCCTGCGGGCTATGAAGGGACCCGGCGCTACACTGGATTCCTGTCAGTAGATGGCACGGCAGTTGTACTCAGCTCGAGTTCCGAGGCGCCCGGCGGCGCCGGCAAATCCCATTTGGATTTCGAAATCGAACCGCTTGCCGGTGCCTTTATGGGGCGGCTGCGCACTGCGGACAATGGGTCGGATTTCAGCAACAACCCGCCAGTTGCGCTCGTTGAGCGGATGCCGCCATGTGTTGAGTGCGATGCGGTGTTTGCCCAATTCAAGAGATCCGCGACACCCGCGAAGCTGGAGAGAGTGTCGAACGGGCCGGGCATCGTGGCCAATGGCGGCTCCATCGATCTGGAAGCGCTGTTCGATGATTCCGACAGTCCGGCGCCCTTGCAGGTGCGCTGGACGGCAACGGCGGGCAGTTTTTCGGCCGTCAATACGGTCAACAGCTCAGACCCAGCCTGTTTTGGCGAGAATTCCACGACCAGTTGCGCCTCAGCAACCTGGACCGCGCCTGCACAGGGTTCGGGGCGGACCTTCCTGAATGCGGTGGCCAGCGATGGCGAGTTTGAAGTCGTCGACCGCATCGAGGTGGCCTGGGGTAGCGATAGCGATGGCGATGGCTTGCTGGATACCGAAGAAGCGGAGATTACCGGCACTGATCCGGGCGATCCAGATTCGGATGGAGACGGATTGACCGACGGCTACGAGCATTTTGATTTTGGCAGCAATCCGCTGGCGATTGATACCGACGGTGATGATGTCGCCGACGGCTTTGAGGACCGCTACGGCACAAATCCGCGGACGGCGGACATGGTTTACCACGTCGATCAGAATTTCGCCGGTTGCCCGGGCAACCCTGGCGACGGGATGAGTTGGGCCTCGCCGTTTTGCAGCCAGGCGGATGTGGAAAACGGGCTCAGCGCGCGCTCCAGCACGGATCCCGCTCTCTATGTCCTGTATGAAGCCGGCACCTACCGGGGCACAGCATATGACACTATCGAGCGTGTCTACGTGATCGGCTCTGTTGGTGCCGCTGACCCGCTGCCGCGTGGGGTAGACACCGAATTTCAGGGCGCGCGGTCGCTGACCAGGAAGGCGGCCGGCTGCCCGCTAGGTGCCTCGACCTGTCCGGTGGTCGCCATAAGCGGTGCCCAGCAATTCGGCCTGTCGAACATCCGGATTTTCGATGGCGATAATCCTGGCAGCATTGGTGGGGGGATTTTCGTCTCGGCCAATTCAAATATGGTGCTGTTGGACGATCTCATCGTTGCCGGAAATCGCGCGCATCGCGGCGGCGGGATCGGCATCGAACCGTTTGCCGGGCTGGTGCAGATCCGGAATTCGGAGATTTTTGACAACGAGGCGGTGGCTGCATTCGGTGCATTCAGCGCGGCGGGGCGGGGTGGCGGAATCTATGCCGCAGGCTCCAACATGACCGTGGAGCGTTCTCTGATCAGCAGCAATCGGGCCCTGACCCAGGAGTCTGTCGCTGATGATCCCACGGCGCGCGGAGGCGGCATCTATCTGGCCGCGCCGACCAGCGATGGTCTGGATGCGGCGCGAGTTGAAAGCTCGGCGATCGAGTACAACAGCGCTCAAGGCAACGGCGGCGGCATCTATGTCGAAGAGCCCGGGCCGTCCTGTGTGACGGTCATCCATAGCAAACTGGTTGGCAACCGAGCGGAGTTCGGCCGGGATGCGCGCTTCGCCCGGATCAATTCACAGGCATCTGGGGGGGGCATCTGGTGGGGTAGCCAGACGGACTGCGGGGGGAGTCAGAGCGACCACCCGGGCAAAATCTTTGCCAATGAGATCACCGGAAACTTTGCGGCCGGCGATTTTGATCTGGAAGGCGGCGGCGGTATCCACGCCAGCACCGGAGCGAACATTTACAACAACAAGATACTGGGCAACATGACGGATGGCGACGGCGGGGGCGCGTTGCTGACCTCAAATGGGCCAACCGGTTCGCAGCTGTTTTTCAATAACTTGGTGGCGTCCAACTATGCATTTGGCAGTGGCGGTGGCGTGGCGCTGCTGGATCAAACCGACGGCTCCGGCCCGCATACCCTGGAAAGCAATTCGATTGTGGCCAACGCCACGGGCGGCCCAATCAGTCTGGGGGCCGGCTTGCTTATCAATCCGATTGATCCACCGGGCGGCTTCGTTGAAAGCATAGATCTGATTGACAACCTGATCACCTTCAACTCCGCTGGCGGGGACGGTACGCCCACCGATAATGTGGAGTGTCGCTATGTGGATAATGGCGGTCTCACCCATGATTGTTGCAATGGCTCGTCGTGCAGCGGTTTCACATTGGTGAACACGATGTTCGCGAACTTCTTCGGCGACGTGGCCGACGAGATTCCGGCGGCGGTTTCCGAAGGCGCACAGAATATCGTCTTCCCCAGCGGGTCGATCTATATCGAAGCGGACGACCCCTTCCTGGTCGGCGGGTTCCGGATCGACCAGAGTCGAAGCCCGCTGCTCGACGCGGGTTTTGGGAGCTTGCCAGATTGCGGAACTGACTATGGTTGCTCGACGGATGTCAGCGGCGCGGTCGATGCCGGCGCGGCGCGCGATATCGGCATGCATTTTCGAGGTGCGGCCCGCCAGCCCGTCGCGGGCCTGTATTTGGAAACTGGCCCATATGGCGGCTTCGGGGCCGACGCCGGGCACTGTGCATTCGTTGGTTTCCATGCCTTGCTGGCTGACGGAAGTTCCGCAGGGTCGGAACACCTTGTCAGTGTCGGAATCGACGCCAGTGGCATCATGCCGATGCCAACAGCGCCGCTGTTCATCGACGATGAATATGTGTCGGCGCCGCCGCCCGAAGCGCTGCCGGGTGGGGTGCTGGCGACCAACCTGGGCGGTGGGGATTTCTATGTCGATGTCTGTATTCCCTGCGGCTCATCGGGTGAACAGACCTATTCCGGGGTGAAATTGCTGGTGCAAGGCGACGAGGCTGCGCCGGTGACCTCGACACCGATCTCGATCAACCTCCGGCAGGATGTCTGCCCCAGCCCATAAGCGGCGCATGGGCTGAGCGGCAGAGCCGCTCAGCCATGCAGGAGCTCGAGGCTGGCGAAGCGTGCGGCACGGTAGTCCGAGATGGCTTCGAGTACCATGGCGCTGCGCAGCCGGACCGCGCCGGATGCTAGGTGGTCGGTGTCCAGCCAATGCGCGGCGATGATATCGGCATCAAGCGTCGGCTGCGGCGCCATGGCCTGGGCCCGCCCGCAAAATGCGAAGCGCAGGAAGGGTTCGTTGGTTTCCGGACTCAGGTACTGGTAAATACCGACCAGTGCCGAAGGAACAAAGACATGGCCGGTTTCTTCGCGAGTTTCGCGAATGACGGCTGCGATAAGGGACTCCCCGGGTTCCAGATGTCCTGCCGGCTGATTGAATACGGTCTGCCCGGCAACCCGCTCTTCCACCATGAGGAACTTGCCGGCCTGCTCGATGACGGCCGCCACGGTGACATGGGGCGCCCAATAATTCACTGCGGCAACTGGCCGCT
>JBFIIN010000334.1:0-4442 GCA_041601225.1 Oceanococcus sp. | reverse complement strand
GTTGCAGAAAGAGATCGGAGATATACAGGCCGGCCCGAAAGCGACCCAGCGCTTCGGAAATCCTCAGCCACACACGCGCGGCAGTAGACGGGTCGAAATAGTTCATCAATCCTTCGGTGGTGAGGGCCGTGCCAGGGGGCGGGTTCAGACTTTGGGCCTTCGTCTTCCAGGACATCGGCAACAAGAACCTGATGATTGGGGCTTAACGGCGCCGTCCAGCCGTTCGCGCTTGAGAGCGGCCAGCGCGGGTAAGTCGGTTTTCAGGTAGTGCAAACGATCGCCAGACGCGCCCGCAAATTGCAGACCGCGTGGTGACAGACCGGCCGCAATTTGAATGACCTGCTGAATCGTGCCGCCGACTATGGCCTGACGCAGCGCCGCATTGATGCCACGATGACGGGCCAGCAGCAGCGCGTCCAGGGACAGACCCGCGAACAGCCGGGCTCCGGCAAACAGGGGCCGAAACGCCAGATACAGTATGCGCCTGCGCTGTTACCAGGCAGGGGTTGGACAGCCCATGCCGCTACCAAAAATAGCCCGTGGCGCAAGCCGTTGGACTGATGCGGCGGGACACGGACATTGCGGCGGCCCCGGGCTTGACTTGGTCCTCCGTTTGCCGTCTCAACGAGGTCGCGGACTCACCTGACTGAGCATGCGCCTCGGGCGTTTGGTGCCGCGGTATCTCTGGCCGGGATCTGGCGCTGTGTCGAGGGCCGTTCAGGGCGCTTGGTCTGCTGCCCTCAGGAAGTCCTGACGGGTCACGCTGTCCGGGCTGATGACAAGTGCAAGCGCTGCGCCGAAACGCACGTTGCCGGGCTCCGGATCGGATCCGAAGTCGTCGATTTCGGGGTCATCGTCGGCGGCGGTACAGGTGAATGCCGCCGTGTAGTCGCCCGCTGGCAGGAAGCCTATGGTGTAGCTGAAATCTCCGGATTCGTCCGGCTGGGCGGTCAGCAGGGCCGAGGCCAGTGGCTCGGGTGCAATGCCGTCGACATCATCGGGCGTTACGTTGGTGCCCGCAAACAGATAGATCGCGGCTCCGGCGCCAGTGAGCGGGTCGGCTGTGCAGTTTTCATCGACCAGCAAATCGCCATCGACCAGGCCGGTGAGGCTGCCAATTTCCGAGGTGTCCACGACCCGCAACACCGGTCGCAAATTGAAGCAGCCGGTATTGCCGCGCTGCGCAATCGACTTGCGCAGGTCGAAATCGATGACATAGGACGCGCTGCCGCCTGTGGCGATGGTGAGCGGTCCCCGGACCTTCAGACCCGACTGACCGCCGCTGGGTACGACCAGTGGGCTCTCGGTGCCGTCAATGCTGATGTAGGACGCGAACGGCGCGGTCAAATTCTGGCAGTTCGCGTTTTCCGTATCCAGGGTCAGGCGAATGTCCTCATAAACACCAGCGGGTACGTCGACGTTCTGGACCAGCAGCGCGCTATTGTTGCCCTGCAGGGTCAGCAGATCAATGGACTGAGGAGGGTCCAGGTCGAAGGTCTGGCTGACCGCACCCTGCGCATCCAGAAGTTCAATGGCGACGAAGGTGACCACCACGGCATCCGCCTGATCGACAGGGGCGTCGGTAACGCCCAGAGACAATTTGCCAGATTTCTGACCTGAGCCACCGCCGCCACAAGCGATCAGAAAGGGGACCAGTACGCTCAGGAGACCGAATTTCAGAATGTTCACGGTAGTACTCCAATACGGTTGACAACGGATACGCTGTGGAACGACAGTCAGGTCGTAAACTACACCCTTGGCTCGCTTGCTTGCGCAGTGCGCTGATCAACGGTGCGGCCTGAATGTTCCGGTGGATGTATCCCCAGGGCGTTTGCAGGGGACATTGGTGGCAATTCACCGGACCATTTGCCTGGCTCGGCCTTTTTTGTGAATGAAACGCTGGTTGCCGGTACTGCGCATGAACGACAAACCCGACACCGTCCGCCCGATCCGCCCCCGACTTTCCGGTGGCGGCAATGGTAAGGGCGCCGTGGTCGCGCGCCCAGCTCGCGCGCAGTGCGCACAAGCGGGCCCGGTATGGCCTGGTCCGGGGGTCTTGTTGAGGGCCGGAGGGCCGGGACTGGAACCACCAGACCATGTCCAAAGGCAGGGCCAGGCGTGAACGATCCGGCGGACAGCTTTCGGTCATTTCGCTACTACGATTTTCTGGTGGCGGGAATGGTCGGCGTCCTCCTCTGCTCCAACCTGATCGGGCCGGGCAAAGTTGCGGAATTGAATCTGCCCCTGGTTGGTCTGGTGGCCTTTGGTGCCGGCAACCTGTTTTTCCCGATCAGTTACATTTTTGGTGACGTACTCACCGAGGTCTATGGGTACGCGCGAGCCCGGCGGGCCATATGGGCGGGTTTCGCGATGCTGTTCTTCGCCAGCGCCATGGCCTGGATCGTGATTCACATTCCCGTCAGTGCCAAGGAGCCTTTCAATCAGGTGCTCCAGCCCGCACTGGAAACTGTTTTCGGCGCCACATTCCGCATCGTCTGCGCGAGCATGTTGGCTTACTGGGTCGGCGATTTCGTCAACTCCTTTGTCATGGCCAAGATGAAACTGTGGACCCAGGGGCGTCATTTGTGGATGAGGACCATAGGCTCAACCTTTTTCGGCCAGGGCGTGGATTCATTGATCTTCTACCCGCTGGCCTTCTACGGTGTCTGGAGCACCGATGCACTGATTGCGGTGGTGGTCTTCAATTTTCTGTTCAAGCTGGGGGTAGAGGTGGCTTTCACGCCGTTGACCTACCTGATCGTGGGGTGGCTCAAGCGTGCTGAGGGGGTGGATACCTACGACGACGACACCCACTTCACGCCGTTTTCCTTGCGCGACGAGGGGCACAATCGGCGTGCCGCAGATTGACCCCGGAACCTGGGAGCAAGTCGATGGGTCCAAGCCCTAGGGCCGCCGGCCAAGGAAGAGACATGCATAGAATTTCGGGTTTGAAAACATTTTTCTGCCTGGCGCTTTTCGGTCTGACTGGCTGCATGACAGTCACGCCCTATCAGCCGCTTGGCGCAGAAGGGGGATATAGCGATCAGCGCCTGGAAGCGAACCGCTTCCGGGTGAGTTTCGCGGGCAACAGCCTGACTGCGCGCCAGACGGTGCAGGATTATTTGCTCTACCGCGCAGCCGAGCTCACCTTGGCCAATGGACACGACTACTTCGTGGTCCTGGGCCAGCATACGGCCGCGAAAACCACCGAGCACCAGAGCTTCAGCTTCGGAACTGGCTTCGGGCGCTGGCATTGGTATCCACGGGCTGGGGTCGGCGTCACGACCACCACAACGACCACGGCGTTCGTTGCCGAAACCCAGATTCGAACATTCGCCGGTGCCAAGCCCCAGGACAATCCCGATGCTTTTGATGCCCATCAGCTGCGGTCCAACCTGGAGCCGGTGCTGGTGCGGCCGGAGGCGAAGAAGACGGCGGCGGGTGCCGAAGCCACGGCGGATCAGCCCGTGGCGAACCCACCGCTTGACCAAGCCGGTTCCGGCGCTCAGGACTGAGCCGGTCCGTGCTCAGACGGCGCGCGGGAGTGGGCGCCGCGATTCAAGGCAGAGCGGTGTCCCCGAACCAGAGGCCCGCAAGGCCTTCAGGGTCGCCTGATCTGGACTGATACTTCGCCCCCGCAGTCGAGATTCTCAAGCGTCAGGCTGGGCGCGCCGACGGCTGAACTTATCTTCGCTCCGCTGACGTCCACGCGGTAGCCCTCGGGATAGCTGGCTGGCGGCACATGAATTGTGGTGGGCGCGGAGCTGGGTCGGGCCTGATAGCGATAGTGGAAATCGCCGCTGGCCGGATCGAAGGACAGTTCCAGCGGAATCCCTGCAGTGGCCTGCGGGTAGCTGCGTTCCAGTATCGCCAGTTTCGCCACCTTGACTGAACTCAGGTCCGCGTCATCGGTAAACAGGCCCTGGGCGCCGCTGCCCTGCGACTGCGTCGTGGGATCGCCCCATTCCTTGTAGGCCCAGTACTGCCAGCCTGTCAGGTTCTGGTCGGCCAGACGGGTCACGCGATCAAGCAGCCCGATATCGTCCGTGGCCCCAAACTCGGTGACCAAGTCCACGGCGCGGATGCGGTCGGCGGTGCGCCGGGACTGGACAAAAACTTCTTTCTCAAAATCTTCGCAGGTGTCCGGAAAATCGGCCGGGACGGCGTCAAGCAGGCCGAACTCGGCGGCCTGTAGCAGCGCGGAAAGCGGGCAGTAATTGTGCACCGAGTAGCCCAGTTGCTCCTCGCCGGCTATGGCGGTAAAGCCCGTGGGCGAGCCGGTGCCACCGGCCAGCAACTGGGGTTCCATCCAGACCAGATTGCCGGGATCATGCGCGCGGATGCCAGCCATGGCGTGCTCAAAAAAGGGCTGAATCTCGTCGGCATCGGAACTGGGGCAGCCGGTCTGTGGCACGAAAATGCAGCTTGGCCATTCGACGCCC
>JBFIIN010000333.1:0-4448 GCA_041601225.1 Oceanococcus sp. | reverse complement strand
GGTGTAGTACGCGGCCATCCGCTCAACCGGAACCCGCTGGCCGTGCTGAAACAGGCTCGGCGCCCAATAGGACGACAGATCCGCACCATCCTGCCCGCAGGTCGTGTCCGGGTTATCCCGCAGAGAATCCGGAGTGGACGAAGCGGACACCGAGCGATTGCCAAAAAACTCATGTGAGTGCGAGTTCCCCGGTTGCCCGGGCGCCACAATTGGGTCAATTTTCAATGTGTCGTGGTGGTCGCACAGGACGTCGAACTCGGCCGCCTTGGACGGGAGCATCGGATCTTCGGGACCGATCTGGGCGTTTGCCGAGCTGGCAACAAACGCAGCAACGAAGAGAACAGCGGTCTGCCAGACGTCTTGCGGCAACAGTCGATTGATTGGCCTCATGGTACCCCCCCAGGCAAGATACAGCGCAATTTGAACCTGACCTTTTTGCATTACTATGACAGAAAAGTCGAATCCCGGTCCGCGCCCACCTCTTTCGCGGCCGGTCCCTCAGGAGCCAGCCGGGGATCGCAATACGCGGTCAGTCTAGCCCGCTGCTCGGCACACGATTGTCTTGCGCCCCCTCTGATCCCTGCATTCCATACCCGGCCCGCAATCTGGCGAAGGACCGCAAGCAGGTGTCCCCGAACGGGACGGGCGCTGCAGCGGCAGTGCCGCGTGAGCTGTGGGTCGGTCTCAATGGCGGGGAATCCAGTGAGCTCGAGGCTTCATCGGCCCCGGACATAACCAGGGCGGAGCATGCCGGGCCTCCGAACTCGGCGGCTCGGGGAGTCTGCATGGAGGTGGCCTCCACGGTCAGCCCGGCTGATGTCAGGAGATGTTCAATTCAAGATTCCAGACTCCGAGCATCACGATTTGCGCCAGCCTGCGGGGGAAGTTCGCGACCACCCGCCGGGCGTCTTGAGACAGCAGAACAAGCCGCTCTAGCGACGCTCGGCACGCCGGTCAAAAAAGTTGATCGTTCCGGAAGGCGCATCTTTGATGTCCTCCAGCGCCTTTCCGGCGTGCAGCAGCAAATCTGCCGCGGCCAGGCGCGCCGGCGAATAGGCGATCATGCTGCTGCCACGCACGGGCAACTCGATCACATCCGGCCCGACCTGCACCGGCCCATCGGCCAACGCGGCAACGATTCTTTCGGCCTTGGCCCGGCTCGCGGCCTCGTCAGCATGATCGTAGATCACCACCAAGGTCTCGCGGGCATAGCGCGCTAGAGCGTCGGCCGGATCAGCAGCAGCCCGCAAGCGCTGCGCGTACTCGGCGACAGCATCCTCGACGACCGCCGACCCCGATTTGCCTGCGAGCTCGTCGAGTCCGCCAAGTGAGACAAGCAGCAACACCGGCGATCGATTCTCGCGGGCGGCGTGGCCAAACTCCGCGATCAATACCCGCTCTATCCCTTCGCGATTCCATAAGCGCGTCGTTGGATCAATCAAGCGCCCGCGCTCCACTTCATCCAGCGCGTCCAGCACGTCGCGCTGTGCATTACTGAGCACCGACCGCGTCAGCTCCTCCTCCACGCCTTTGGCCAGCACTTTGAGTTTTTCCAGCTGCTTCGCCTGCAGATGCCGCGGCACCCGGTCGATCAGACACAGGGTGCCGATCCGTCGACCTTGGTAATTCAGGGGTTGGCCCGCATAAAAACGCACATTGGGCTCACCCGTCACCAGGGGGTTGTCCGCGAACCATTCATGCGCGGTCGCATCCTCAACAATCAGGGCTTCATCGCCCTGAATCGCGTGGCCGCAGAACGATACGTCACGCGGCGTCTCGGCTGCCGCCAAACCCTGTGCGGACTTGAACCATTGCCGATCACGGGTTACCAGACTGACCAACGCGATGGGCACATCGAACACATCCCGCGCCAGCCGGGTAATCATGTCGAACCGGGCTTCCGCCGGCGAATAGGCGAGCTTGAGCGATTCGAGCGCCTCGAGCCGATCGATTTCGTCTGCTGTGGGTTCCGCGTCTTTCATGGGTCGTTGCAGTCCTTGCCGCGCATGTATGGTGCCGCTCTCTCCAGGCCAGCACGCAGGCTCGCAAATCGGCGCAGCTGCGACAAACCTGACGCAGTCTACCCAGCCTGCGGACGCCGCGATCCGGCTCGGCTTGGAGTCTATTAAATATTTGCAAAGCGTGATACGCCCATCGGCCCTCAGCGCCGCGCACGGAGGCGTGTTGCGCATGCCGCGCACTTGTTAATGATCCCGGCGCCCCGGCTTTGACACCCAATGGTGAAAATCCGTCAAAGTTTTGACGAATTCTTGACATCGCCTGCCGCATTGTTCGCTCCAACAGCTCGCAAGACTCTACTTCAGGGGAATGAACAATGAATGCAAAATACAGCAAAGGCTTTACGCTCACCGAGATTCTGATCACCCTCGGCATCATCGGCATCCTGGCCGCACTGACCGTCCGTTATATCGGAACCGGCACGAACGACCCGAGCAAGGGACAATCGGCCGGCGACGTGAATGCCATCTTCACGAGCCTGCTGTCGGCCCGCATGGATGCCGCCAGCACCGAACGCCCCGTGTCGATCTGCGCCGCATCCAGCGCCACGCGCTGTGCGGATTCCAGCGCGGGGGTTTTCAATTGGCACAATGGCTGGCTGGTCTTTCGTGATGAAGGCGTGCCCGGCGTCATTGACGGCGAGGACCAGATCTATTCCATCCATGACGCGCTGGACGGCGCACTGCGCATCACCGGCGACGTCGGCTTCATGCGCTTTGACCAGATCGGCCGGTCAACCCATACCGGCCAGTTGTCGATCCGCCACTCCGCGGCCAAGGCCGCCGTTCCGCTGAGAATTGCTGTGGAGCGCAGTGGACTGACCAAACTGCTGAAATCCTGAGTTCGACGGCACCGGCCGACCCAAGGCCGGGCTGTTCCCGGGCGGCAATGCTGCACTCGGTCAGGTGGGTCTTTCGCGATAATCGCAATTTCCGCACCCCGGGGGTGATCGCCAGCATCTTGCTGTCGCTCGACTCGGCGGTCTTGATGGACAGGCCGGCTGGCAAGAGCAGTAGACGCAGCCGGGAACCTGAACTCTGAGAACCGCGGCGAGCCGCTTGTACGGCTCAGTCGGCACGGGCGCATCCGACCGATCCAACGCCTGAACAGGCGTGCGGGATCGGCTCCGCCGCACGCTTCAATCACGATGCTGCGCCGGGCTTCCTTGAAATGTCAGGCGCCGACAGCTGTGCCAGCGAGTGTCGTTGATCAGATCCCAAGGCCTGCCCTGGGCGTTCTGGGCGCCATCTATGCGCGCATGTTCAACGCCTGAGCTCAGCGGCGTTTGAGGCGACGCCTGCTGTGCGGCAGCAAAGCAGGCGACGGGTCAAACGCCCGCTGCAACGAATTGTTGGGCGTCATTTGCACGGAGCAACACAACCCCAACTCCGACGAACCAAACGATTTGCAAAAGGCCAAAAACCGCTCCCATATTACCGAGCGCAGGCACGATCGTAACAACGCCACAGACGCCAACAACCAGGCCCAGCAGGTTTACAGGCTTCGGAAGCACTGCACGCGCCCGAAGCGAAGCGACACTTATACCAAGAACCCAGATGCCGCCGACGAGTTCTACCCCGCCCCCAATTCCATCCTGGACGATGCCAATCACAGTCCAAGTTTGGGCCGCTGCCTCTGCCCCGGCCCCGTAGGCTTCCGAGACCCAAGCAAGGCCAACATTAGCAACCATGCCGCTCGCGACGACCAATCCCGCCCAAATGAGGCCAAATGGCGTGCCAACAGATGCTGCCAGTGACGCACTTGGTCGAAGCAGCCTGTGGAGTACGACAGCAAGAACCACAAGAGCTGCGCCAAAAACCACATAGATAACGGTGTTCCAGAAAACGAAAAGAGATTGGCGTTCAAGCACGAACTCCAGCTTCTGTACCTGCGTCCATCCTTCGGTGCTTCCGGGATTCATCGAAGTCGCGAGCAATGTGAAGCCCAGGACGTAGCAGAGCGCCTGGATTATCGCGGCAGCCCCACCGATTCGCATTTCAAGCTTCATGGCTTCTCGACATTCGGAATGACGCCCAACGCTTGAATTCAGCTGCGTTTGATGCGGCGGCTGTTTTTGCGGTAGCAAAAATAGGCGACGGGTCAAACGTCAGCTGCAATGATTTGTTGGGCGTCGAGCCCACCGGCAGCCTCAACGTGCCCAACATCGCCGCCGTTCGGCCTGCCGAAAGAACGTGCGGCAGCTGAATCAACAGGGCGGGGCCCTTCAGGACTCGCCAGAACTTGATGACTATCGCCAAGGCATCATCCGCCACTGTTGTTGTGTGCGCCCAAAGATAGCACCACCCACCAGCCTGGAGATTGCAAAAGGTTGCAAATGATTCGCGCAAGCCATGACCCTGGGCGCGATGTAGCGGATGGCGAATGGCCGCGGCAGTGCCAAATTGGTTCCGGACGATGAGTTGGTGCCG
>JBFIIN010000332.1:0-4454 GCA_041601225.1 Oceanococcus sp. | reverse complement strand
GCGCGATCGGCTGCGGCGATTCGATATAGACCGAGTTGACCGGCAGACCCTCGGGCCCGGTCTGGATCGTGACCAACTGGGTGCCGAGCAAGGATTCCGTAACCTGCACGACTTCATCCAGGCTGTCGACCAGCTTGACCCCGCCGGCCTTCCCGCGCGCGCCCGCATGCACCTGGGCCTTGACCACCCAGCGGTCACCGCCCATGGCCTTGGCAGCCTGGCGCGCCTCGTCGAGGCTTGTGGCCAGTTGCCCTGGGGGAACCGGTATACCAAACCGGGCGAACAGGTCTTTGGCCTGATACTCGTGTAAATTCATGGCTATGATCCGCGGCGAAAACGCGCGGCAATCTAGCGCATATACGCCAAAGGGGCAAAGCTGACCTGTCATGATCATGCTGCGAATTCTGCTGCTGCTGGCAATCGCCGGGCTGGCCATCTGGTGGTGGCGACGCCTGACGCGTCCGCCCGTATCGGCAAGACCACCAGACGCATTCGAGTCCACCGTGCAATGCGCGAGCTGCGGCACCCACATCGCCCAGCGGCTGGCCACGCAGGTGGGTGACCGCTATTTTTGCCCGGATCATGCGCCTGGAACCCGCGAGTAGATCCTTTCGGATCTCCACGGTCGCCAGCAGCGACCCCTGGAGTACATTGGAGATTCTGAGCGCCTATCGGCTTGGACTGTGCGCGCTGATCCTGGGTCTGTACTTCAGTGACTATCGCCCCCCGTTCCTCGGCGCCAGCCACCCCGCGCTTTACGAACTCAACGGCTTTTTCTATCTGCTGTTCACCACAATCGTCCTGACGCTCACTCGAGCGCAGCGCCCGGCCATGCCGTGGCAGGCACTGATCCACATCGGCGGCGATTTTGTAGCGCTGTTGATTCTGGTGTTCTCCAGCGGCGGGGTCAGCAGTGGCCTCGGCATGTTGCTGATCACACCGGTAGCCGCGGGGAGTCTGTTGCTGCCAGGGCGCCTGGCCATTGCCGGCGCCGCCGTGGCCTCGCTGGCGCTGCTGGCCGAAGAAACCTATCGACAGTTTCATCCAGACGCCCAGGCCCTGGCCTACACCCAGGCAGGCATACTCGGGGTGCTGCTGTTCATGATCGCGCTCACCGGCAGCGCCCTGGCCAAACGCGCGCGGGAAAGTGAGGCCCTGGCGGAGCAGGCCGGTGCAGACCTGGCAAAGCTGGCCCGCCTGAACGAAACCATTATTCAAAAAATGGAAGCCGGCGTACTGGTAATTGATGACCATGGCAACGTACAGCTGCAGAATCGCGCGGCGCGCCATTTTCTCGGACACGAAAACGATCATCGCCCCCTGCCGGAGCGCGAACCCAGGTTATGGGCCCATTTGCAGGAGTGGTTGCGCAATCCGTCGAAGATCGGCGACGCCACCCTGGGGACCGCCACCGGAACCCGAATCTGGCCGCAATTTACCCGCCTGATTCAGGGCCGCGGGGCCAGCACCCTGGTGCTCCTGGAAGATAGTCGGCGGATTGCCGACCATGCGCAGCAAATCAAACTTGCGGCCCTGGGCCGCTTAAGCGCCAGCATCGCGCACGAAATCCGCAATCCGCTGAATGCCATCCGTCAGGCCGGCCAGCTGCTGGCCGAATCTCCGCAGCTCCAGCAGCAGGAACAGGACATGTTGCAGATAATTGACCGGCAGACCGAGCGCATCAACAAGATCGTGAAAGATGTCCTGGGCTTGTCGCGGCGGCATTCAACCCCGGCGAGCGCCATTGATCTGGCCGATTTCCTTGCCGAGCAGCGGGCCGAGTTCTTGAAGATCTCCGGGGCCAACACACCGGAAATCAGGATCGCACCGAACAAGAGCGCCATCAAAGTCGCCACCGACCCCACCCATCTGGCACAGATCTTTCACAATCTCTGGGAAAACTCCTGCACCCATGGTCACGCCGACGACCGGCCGACGATAATCGACATAGAATCTGTAGAACTCGCGGATCAGCAGCGGGTTTTGATCGACATACGCGACAATGGTCCGGGCGTACCCGAGGCGATCCGCGAGCAGGTCTTTGAACCCTTTTTCAGCACCGATCACTACGGCACAGGCCTGGGACTCTACATCACGCGCGAATTGGCCGAGACCAACGGCGGCCATTTGCAGTGTCTGGCCAGCCACACGGGCAGCACTTTTCGCCTGAGCCTGCCGACCGCAAGCCGCGGCGTTGCGCCGCGCAACGCTTAACAGAGAACGACATGAGTGAACGCCAAGCCCTGATCGTCGACGATGAAGCCGACATACGCGCTTTGCTGGAAATCACCCTGAGCCGGATGGGGATCAGCACGCGTGCAGCGGTCGATTTGCGCGACGCAAAACAGCTGCTGGCCCGGGAGCGATTTGACCTGTGCCTCACGGACATGCGCCTGCCTGACGGCTCCGGAATCGGCTTGGTGAGGCTGATTCAGGAGCAGCACCCGGAACTGCCGGTGGCGGTCATTACGGCTTACGGAAATATGGAGGACGCCGTAGAAAGCCTCAAGGCCGGCGCCTTCGACTTCGTGAGCAAACCGGTCGATATTGAGGTGCTGCGCAAGCTCATTGACACCGCTCTGCGTCTGAAAGGGGTCGCACCCGAGGCCGGGGAAGACGGAACCCAGCCCATGCTGCTGGGCAACGCGCCGGCCATCATCGAGTTACGCGCAACCATTGCCAAGCTCGCGCGCAGCCAGGCTCCGGTCCATATCTGCGGGGAATCGGGCACCGGCAAGGAACTCGTCGCACGCATGATCCACAAGTCCGGGCCCCGCGCCGGCGGTCCCTTTGTGCCGGTGAACTGCGGCGCAATTCCCTCAGAACTCATGGAAAGCGAATTTTTCGGTCACGTCAAAGGCAGTTTCAGTGGCGCCACGCGGGACAAGCTGGGACTCTTCCAGGCCGCCCAGGGCGGCACCCTGTTTCTCGATGAGGTGGCGGACCTGCCACTGCACATGCAGGTCAAGCTGCTGCGGGCCATACAGGAGCGGGCCGTGCGCCCGGTTGGCGCCGAACGCGAACTCCCCACCGATCTGCGCATACTTTCGGCGACCCACAAAGCGCTTGGCGAACTGGTGAACAGCGGCGAATTCCGCCAGGATCTGTTCTATCGACTCAACGTGATCGAAGTTCGCGTCCCGCCCTTGCGCGAGCGCACCGAAGATATTGCGGACCTGAGCGCCGCCATACTCAGACGTCTGGCCCAGAATCACGGGCGACAGGTCCCGAGGCTGGACAAGGGCAGCATGAATGAACTCCAGGCCTACGGTTTTCCCGGCAATGTCAGGGAGCTGGAGAATATGCTGGAACGCGCACTGACGCTCTGCGAGGACGACTGCATTCGTGCCGAAGATCTGCGCATCAGTCCTGTCGAAGGCTTTGCGGATCCCCTCGCCCCGCCGATTGCCAACTCCTCGGAATCGATTGACGAAAAACTACAAAATCTGGAGCGCGAGCGTATCGAGCAGGCACTGGAACAGGCCCGGTACAACAAGACCCGGGCCGCGAAACTGCTGGGCATCAGCTTTCGGTCACTGCGGTATCGCCTGAAAAAGCTGGGAATCGACTAGGCCCGCCACGACTGCCAAGGATTGTCACTTAGTGACCCGATTGGTCGCCACGGGAGGCCCAAGTTTCACGGGGAAGCCACCAGGGACGTGGAAAACTTACTTTGGCACGAAGCCTGCTTGCATCACTCCTGCTACTCATAAGTGCTAGCAATTTACACTTTCCAAATCCATGGAGACTCAAATGAAGAAAGTTCAACAGGGCTTTACGCTGATCGAACTGATGATCGTTGTGGCGATCATCGGCATCCTGGCCGCCATCGCCATCCCGGCCTACCAGGACTACGTGACCCGCGCCAAGTGGAGCGATAACGTCACCAGTCTGGCCAGCCTGAAAACCGCGATCGCCGAGTGCCTGCAAAACAACGCCGGCGCCAGCGCCAGCTGTGATACTGCGGCCGAACTCGAACTGGCTGCCCTGCCGCAACCGCCGTTCGGCACCGCTGCCGTCACCATCGTTGCCGGTGGTGTTGCGGGCGACAATGACATCACCGTGCAGTTCACCGGCACCGCCGAAGTCGGCTCGCATGTTTGGGAAGAAGAAAGTGCGCTGGACGCTTCCGGCACCCGTCTGATCTGGAGCGCTGGCGCGAACGATACCGTTCCGTCCAAGTTCCTGAAGACTGGCGGCCGCTAAGACTAGCGTTTAGCTAGGACAACGACTTGAGTTGTCGACCCCCGGACCGCAAGGTCCGGGGGTTTTTTTATGCCCGGATTCCGGCCACCGGGCCGAGCGGATGATCTCTGGCAAAAGTTCCGCACCCGGCACATGGCCGCGGCCAGACCCGGGAATTCAGATCACCCGCCGCCCATGCTGTTGAGTTCCGGACTGTTGCGCTAACATGGCTCGCGACTCAGGAACGGATAGACCCCATGTCAGCTACT
>JBFIIN010000331.1:0-4456 GCA_041601225.1 Oceanococcus sp. | reverse complement strand
GTGAAAACGGCCAATGATCGATTCCGCATCGATGTAGAACTCCTTAATCAGGGCGTCCGGCGCCGCAGGTGAATTCGTCGCCGGGCAGTTTCAGACCGGCGCGTTACGGTGAAGTTCGCCTAACCCCTAGGCGCTGCGCCGTGACACACTTTTCTTCTTGGGCGCAGCCAGGCCGGTCGCGTGCTCAAGTTCGTCCAGGGCGTCATCCAGAAAATCCAGGATCCGTTGCACGCTGGGCAGGGTCTTGCGGCAGGCGGTGATGCCGAATTCCATGGAATCCACATAGGACATCAAGGTGATGTTGATGGCCTGTCCGTCCGTGAGCAGGGAAATGGGATACAAGCCTTCCATGCGCGCGCCGTTCCAGTACAGCGGATTGCGCGGCCCCGGGACATTGGAGATCGTGACATTGAACATCGGCCGATAGCGCCCTTCGATGCCGGTCAGTTGACCTACTAGCAGGGGTGTGGTTACCAGCAGTGAATAATTGATGATTTCGTCGCGGGACATTTGCTTCAGGCGGTCTTTGCCGGCTTGCATGGACTCGCGGATCAAGCGGAAACGGGCGGCGGGATCGGTCAGATGGGTCGCCAGATTGCACATCACAAATCCGATGGAATTTCCGTAGCCCGGCTCGTCCTTGGGGCGCACCGATACCGGCACCATCGCGATCAGAGGTTTGTCCGGCAGGGCGTTTTGCGCATCCAGATAGCTGCGCAGGGCTGTCGAGCACATGGACATGGCCACGTCATTGAGTGTTGCGTCTGCCGCCTTGGCCACCGCCTTCATGCGCTCCAGAGAATACGATTGAGCGGCGAAGCGACGTGAGCCGGTGATCTTGCCGTTCAGCAGCGATTTCGGGGCCTGGTAGGGAATGACTTCGGCATCCATGGTCCGCGAATTGCGAAACTGCTCAATCAACGCCCTGGAAACGCCAGGAATGGTCCCGAACTGGCCGCGCAGTTGCGCAAGGGCTTTGGTGAACGGATCGCCGGTGCCTCCGTGGTCTGCGCGTTCACCCTTGCGACTGGTCTCGTTGCTGGCCCAGGGCGGTGGCATGTTGCGCTGCTCGGGGTCTTCGCTGAAGGACGACATCATGAGGCGCATGGCGGCGACACCATCGACGACGGAATGATGGATCTTGGTATAGATCGCAAAGCGATCATCCTCGATGCCTTCGATCAGATAGCAGGTCCACAAGGGGCGATGACGGTCGAGCAGCGCGCTATGTACCCGCGAAACCACGCTGAGCAGTTCCCGGATCCGGCCCGGTTTCGGAAGTGCAATTGGGCGGAAATGGAACTCCATGTCGAAGTCCGGGTCCTTTTCCCAATGGAAGCTGCCGGCCCGGCCATAGGGTCGGACCAGGCGCTGGTTGAAGGGTGGTTTCACCTCAGTGCCGCGCCGAAATTCCTCGATGATGTCCTCGAGAAAGCTGGGCGGTGCATCTTTGGGATAGCTGAACAGCTGCAGACCCGCAACGTGCATCGGACGTTCACGGTTCTCCAGCAACAGCCAAGCGGCATCAGTAACCGGCAATCGCTTCATCAGGTTGTCCCCCCTGGTCCCACCCCGAACTGGGACGGGCTATTTTTGATATTTCGCCTTCCACTCAGTGTAGGGCATGCCATAGATACGCTCGCGGGCGGCCTCGGAATCGATGGCCAGTCCTGCTTCGGCGGCCGCGCTGGCATACCACTTGGCCAGACAGTTGCGGCAAAAGCCCGCGAGATTCATCAGTTCGATATTCTGCACATCTTTGCGCTCATCCAGATGAACCAGCAAGCGGCGAAAGACCGCGGCCTCTATGGCTTCGCGCTGCGAGTCCGAACTCAATGCAACACTCCCGGTTGTGCCAGTCGGAACGGTGCGATCCGCGCTTCGAAGCGGTCGCCGGCATCCGTCATCATCGCGAAGCTGCCGTGCATGGTGCCGATGGGCGTCGGCAGCGGGCAGCCGGAACTGTAGTGAAAATTCTCGCCGGGCTTTAGCCGGGGCTGCTGACCGACGACTCCGGGGCCATTGACCTCTTCAGTGTGGCCGCGTCCGTCAGTGATGATCCAGCGGCGCGAGATCAGCTTGACTGTCTCGGTTCCTTCATTGCTGATGGTGATGTGATACGCGAACAGGAAGGAATTGGCTCCCGGGTCCGACTCGTCCGGCAAATATTCAGGCGCCACGCGAATGCGCACGCCGCGCGTCAGGGTGTCTGACATCGGTCCGACTCCAGGGGATTCAATAGTACATTCCGGTCTGCAGGCGCGCGGCTTCGCTCATCATCGACTGATTCCAGGGCGGGTCGAAAACCAGTTCCACGTCGGTTTGAGTGACCGTGGGAACCTGCGCGATCTTGTGTTTGACGTCGGCCACCAATACATCGCCCATCCCACAGCCGGGCGCGGTGAGCGTCATCTTGACGGCCACCCGGCGCTCGCTGCTGCTCAGCATTTCGATTTCACATTCGTAGACCAGTCCAAGTTCCACGATATTGATCGGAATTTCGGGGTCGTAACAGGTGCGCATCTGGCTCCACACGATGTCCTCCACCTCCTTGTCGCCGGCACCCTCGGGCAGCGTGATCCGGGGCGGCTGAGCCTTGCCCAGGGCATCGGCGTCCTCACCGTTGACGCGAAACAGGCGCCCTTCGATATAGATCGTAAAACTTCCGCCCAGGGCCTGGGTGATACCGCACTGGGTTTGGGCAGGAATGCGTACCTTGGTGCCATCTGGCACCAGAATCGCGACGATTTCACGACTCAGATTTACGATTTCAGTATCGGGATTCAACATGTGGTTTCGCTGTGAACGCGCAGGCGTTATTTTAGCGGGCAAACGCGGCCGCGGTCGTGCAGATTACACTCTTCGCCAAGTGAGTACGGATTGACACGGAACATTCGGGCATGGATTTTCGGTGGGCTGGTCAGTTGCGGGGCGCTCGGATGGACTGTTCCGGCGCAGGCCGACATCGCGCCGAGCCCCGCACTTGTGCACGGGTCGAGCTCGTCGCAGCGCGGACTGTCGCAGCCGAACTGCAATTTCGACCTGCTCGAGGGACGCGAGTTCAGTTTCCCGAAGGCCGACCCGGTGTTGCATACCTACGGCTTTGTGTTGTGGAAACCGCAGGCCTCTATCGTGGCGGAGCCCTTGTCCTACGCGGAACATGCGGGGCGGCGCGGCAAGCTCACCGGTCGCAAAGTGCGCGCGCACGGCATCACCTGGTACGAAGGGCAGCTGGATGATTGCAGTCTGCTTTATGCAGAGGATGCCAGCGGACATTCGACCTATCCCGGAATCCAGCATCTGGAGTTCAACGGAAAGATTGTCTTCGAGGACATGCTGGCGGCCGGTGAGGCGCTGATTGGCTCCGAGGTCATCGTCAAGGCGGATGGGCTGGAGCCGCGGCATCGTCTGTACACGCCGCGCCGTAACGTCTGGTATCCGTTACGAGATGGTGAGCGCCTGCGCGTGGTCGGCACCGACACCTATCGTTATGCGCATGCCAAGGGTGTGGGTCCGTATTTTTTGAAAGTGGCGCGCCAGACCGGGGAAACCGGTTTGATCAAGTTCAACCCGAATTATCTGACCACAGCCCACGGGCCGCTGGTAACGGTGGCGGGGGCTCTGGGCGGGACCACTGCCAGTCTTGATGCGGAGTCCGCCGAGGGCAAACCCGTCGCGGACCCTCTGCAGATGCCCTCGGCGGCTATGGTGGCCGCGGCATTGCCGTTTGCCAGACATCGGGTTGATGCGTTCGATCCCGGTCTCCTGGCGCCCGTCGAAGTGCCTGAGGAATTTGTGCTGAATGTGGCGGCCATGGATATTGAACCAAACGCCATTTCAGCGGCCCAGGACCTGCGTCGGGCCGGGTATGCCGCGACGGTGTCGCCACAGCAAGCGCCTGAGCGCGTGTTTTACCGAATCCAGATTGAGGGCTTTAACACGGTCGACGCGGCCCTGGCGGCGGCCGAGGATCTGGCCCAGCGCTTCGGTTGGCGTGATACCTGGGTCATTCCCAGATAAGGACCCCAGCGCCTGCGGTCAGGCGTCTATAATGCGCGGCCACCACCGCGCGGTTCGCGCCGCCCCGGTTCTGCCATGACGCCGACATGTTCACCGACGCAAGCCTGCTGCTGCGATGGCTCGGCTGCTGCGGGGGCGCCATCCCGCCCCGGAGCCACGCTTGCGCGGTCTGCGTTTTCGAATGGGCGTCAACCGGGACTGCGCGCATGCGTGCCCTGTTTGCGCTCTTGAGTCTGGTCGCGGTGGCCTGCGCGCCGCCGGCGCCCGAGCCCGAAACTCCGCCGGTGGCGCTGGTGGTTGCTGCTCCCTCACCGCCGCCACGTATCGAAGTGCTCAAGCCCTCGGGTTACGAGCGACGTCACCCCCTGAGCGAACTCCGTTCGGTAACGGCGACGCGGGCGCAACGCCCGGAGCCTGTGTCGACACCCGCGTCGCG
>JBFIIN010000330.1:0-4464 GCA_041601225.1 Oceanococcus sp. | reverse complement strand
GGTTGGGATAGTAGTTGCGCTGCGGGTCGTTGCTGGCGACCCGGTCGAAAAAGCCCGGATCGCCCGCCAGATCCACCCGGGCTCCGGCCCAGTCGTAGCGCCCATCGCCCCAGACCGGCAGTTCCGGATGCTGCGCGGCCGGCCGTTGCGGGTACAGGCCGGAATGGAAGAAGGCCAGGTTGTCCTTCTGGATGTACTGCCAGTTGAAGGTCCCGGTGACCCCGTTGAACACCTCGTAGAAATCCTGCACCTGGGCGTTGCCGCTGCCGCGGTGACCGATCACCCGCGCGGTGGCCAGCGCGAAAGGCGGCGCGGTGTCCAGTTCGGCAAAGTAGGTCGAGCGTTGCGCCGACACCGCGACCGGCGCCCCACCCACCGTCGCGGTGGCCACGATGGGTCCGTAATGGGTGCGCATCACGAAGACATCCACGGTTTCGGCCACCGACTGGCTGCCCAGCGCGGCAGACGCGGCCGTGCCGCTGGCGGTGAACTGATCCTGGCGCCGATACACCGGGCGGCATTGCATGCCGTCGCCGGCATCGAACAGATAGCCGTCGAAATCCGGAAAACCGTCGGCGCCAGGCGCGCCGCTGTCGTTGTTGAAGGCGTCATCGCGCGACGGGCCGGCCGGCAGCGCGGTGGCCAGCGGGCCGCCCGGCAGCAGGCAAAGACGCGACACCCGCGTGTCGACCAGATCCGAACTGCCCGAGGTCGCGGACCAGGCGTAGTCGATGCCGCGCCCGATATTGATGTAGGGCAGCTGCCCGAACACCACGCCACGCCCGGCAAAATCGAAGGGCCCCGGATCCTGTCCGCCGGACACGATCGCGACCTCCCACAGCAGCTGCGGCAGGAAATAGCCGGTCTGCGGCCCCATCACCGCGATCGGCTGGCCGCTCTCGGTCTGGCTGCCGGTCACGCCGATGAAATTGGACATCAGCCGCGGCATCGGGAATCCGGCCCGCGCCAGCGAGCGGTGGGTGGCTTCCAGCGGCTCGTCGGACAGGGCCAGCATCACCGGCACCGGCTGCTCGGGACGCTGGAGCCGCGCGGGATCCTGCGCGGCGTCGCGCAGCCGGGTCGCCAGCGCGTCGACCAGCGCGCGACGCTCGCCGACCGGCAGATTGAACAGGGCCGTCAGGCTGTCCAGACCGGCGATGCGCGCCCGTTGCGCCGCCGGCAGCTCGCGCGTGAGCTGCTTGGCGAACAGCACCGGCGTGTGGCGGAAGACCTCACGTGCCTGGTAGGAGCCGGCGTCCCAGATCGCTGCGCCGGCGGGCAGCGCGGCGTGGCCCGTGGGCCAGGGCGCCTCGCAGGACTCCGGGATCACGGCCGGTGACTGCCGCGCCCCCACCGCATTGGCGGCATCGGTCTTCGGGGTGGTCGCGTCCGTGGCATGACGCAGATCGCGCCACAGCGCGCAGGCCTGCGCGGTCGGGCTGCGGCTGGCATCGGACAGGCCCGGATCCAGGGCCTGCAGCGTGCGCAGATTGCTCGCCTCGCTGCCGCCACCGAAGGCGAAGGTGGCCTGGATCAGGATCGCGCTGGCGACGATGTCGTTGCGGGTGAAACCGGTATTCAGCCCCGGCACCGTCGAGCAGTCGCTGGCCGACAGGCAGGTCGGCATCCGGCTCTGCGGTGCGGCCAGGCCCACGGTCAGGGCGTAATCGGCCTGGGTGACCAGGCTGTGCGGCGCGCCGTTGTTGCCCTCGGCGATGAAAGCGTTCATGCCGGCCACCATGCTGTCCAGATCGCAGATCACCAGCTTGGAGCCCAGGCCGAACTTGCCATAGGCCGGATCGTCGTTGGGATCCGGATAGGTCTCGGGGTCGCGCCCGGCCGGCTCCGAATCCGGATGGCAGACATGCTGCGGCGAGGCCAGCCCGATGCCCGCCTCGGGGCTGTCGCTGGCCCACTGGCTGTCGGTGACCGGGAAGGGCCAGCGCCCGCCGGTGCTGACGACCATCTCGCTGATCTCGAATTCGTTGTAGCCGGCCACGCCGGCCATATCCTTGTCGAAATCGAAGGTGTCATCGGCCGGGCCCAGCAGCTCGGACAGGCGGCCGCGACCGATGTAGCGCAGCACGTCGAACAGCCACAGCCGGATCGATGCACCGGCGTAACCGAAACCGTACATCGCATCTTCCCGGGTCGGGCCATCGACATAGGGCACGCCCCAGCCGTCGTAGCAGACCGAGACATCATTGCCGGTGCGCGGGTTGGTGATCGTCTGGCAGTCCGCGCCTTGCGGCGCGGTCAGGCCCGCGCCCTTGAAATAGGTACAGACGTCGCGCTGCTGCCCGGGATCGGCGACGCGCGCCGCCATCTCGCCGGCATCCGCCGGGTTCATGCAATCGGCCGCGCTGCCGGTGAAGCCTTCCGGCGCAAAGGCCAGCTCCTCGTAAAGGTGCAGCTGATCGTCGAAATTGGCCGGCGGGTTCGCGCCCTGGCCGCCGCTGCCGGCATTGCCCTGCGCGCCCGGCGGCACCACCATCATGTAGACATCCTGGTTCTCGCCGGCATCGCGGCCCCCACCACCGGCCTGCAGGCAGCCGCTCAGGCCGCCAACCACGCAGCACCCCAGGAAGATCAAAATCGCGTGCTGACTCTTCACCTGCTGTCCCCTTCACCCGTGATCGCAACAGAGTAGCATCGCATTGGGGTCGGGGCAGCGTGGTTAAAGCAGACGCCGCCTTGGGCCGCGCGCCAGCGGCAGCTTGCTCGCGTTACCGCCGCTGATGTGCTGCGTCGAGGCGAGCAACGCTTGGCGACGCAAGCGTTCCAAGGACTCTTCGACCGGCCGATCCGGCGCCTGATGGCCGGTCAATGGCTCCACCTGCGCCGCATCGAGTTCGCGTTCGACCACTCAGCGCCCCAGCCACTTGCCGGTGCCGCCGACATGGCTCGGCAGATGCGGCCTTGGTGGTTGCTCAAGAAGGCGACGCTCGGCCCCTGATTCCCCGACGCGCCTGCCCCTGTTCCCCTCTGCGACGCGCTGCAGATCTGGGTTTTATGAGGTCGCGCGAACTGGCACAGGCGAGCGATGCGCTGGGGTGGGTCCTGTACCGCCAGCTGCGCGAACAGCCCCGGAACCACTTCTTCTCGCCCTACTCGCTGTTGGGCGCCCTGGCCGTGCTGCTCGCGGGCGCCCCTGGCGCGACTCGGCAGGGCCTGCTGGCCGGCCTGCACCTGACGTCGGCCCTAGGCGTGTGGGGGGCAGAAACGCAATGGCCTGCGACTTCGCGCTGTTGCTCGAATTTTCCGATCCTGCTCGTTAATGAGCACGACTATTCGCCTCGAACGATCGAAAAATTCGCTCCGCAAGCGCTTTGTCTCGGCTCATCGGTTCCTACCGCCCACACTCCTCGCCGCCACGGCAACCACGACAGAGACCAGGGGTCAGCCATCCATTTCTGAATGGGACAACGAGCGCTCCGATTTCCGCAATCACGGCCGCCTGCATGAAGCACAAGCCCCGGCTCCGCGCGCAGGCCGCACGGCTGCGGACGGTTGGGAATCGGCATTCAGCCCAACATTTTGAGCAGCGCTTCTTCGACCCAGCGCGGGATTACGGAACCGGACGATGTCCCGCGTTCAATAGCTGACTGGATTAACCCGCTCCCGCCTCAACATTCCGAAGCAACCCGCGCAGGCCGGGTTTTCGCCGCGGTAGCCGCCGCCACTCATACGGCAGATCAACGCGCTGTTCTTCGGAAAGCCCCGATCTTCGCCGCTGATGAACCATCCGCCCTGACCGGAATGCGGAATCACTGACCAGCCGATCATCAACCTATCGTCAATGGCCAACGCATTATGTCACCGCCGCGGCCACCCCGAACGACGACGCCGCCACCGCGGGACAGCGGTTGCGCCAGCTGCTCTTTCGGGGAGGCCGGCGGGCGCTGGTCCGGAAGTGGGCAGGAGCAAGCAGCGGATTGCACAAGCCCTGGCTTGGGGCGCGCCCAGCACTGAGAAGGTCGCAGACACCCTGGCCGTTGCAGCGCTCACGGTCCCGCACCAACTGGACCAACACGGGTCCAGCGATCCTTCGCTGCTGGATCAGGTCCGCGCCCAGCTTGCCGCGCAGCACACCACGAACAGGGAACTCAGCAAGCTGGATGTGGCGATGATGCAGACGTTTGCCGGAACCGGGCGGTTTTCGGAGAGCCTTCAAGCGCGGGTTCGGCGGCACGCCGCGCGAACATCGCCAGCGAAATACCGTCGCCGAGTTCCCGGGCGATTCGGCCAGGTGGGTCTGGAGCACCGGCGAACCCTGCATGGGTAATGAGTGCCACGTGAAATCCACGGCAAGGGCAGAGGGTTGACTGGCCCCGGACCGGTTGCCGTGCGCGGCGACTATTGCAGGAACTTCACCAGCCAGCGCACGACGAAGCGTGGTGTGAAGCGCAGAGAGAATGCAGCCAGCCAGTTTTTCAGGCCGGCGATGACCACCGCCCGGTTGGC
>JBFIIN010000329.1:0-4471 GCA_041601225.1 Oceanococcus sp. | reverse complement strand
CGTGCCGCCATGGGTCTGGCCCAACTCTGGCAGACGCAGGGCGATTCCGCCCGGGCGCAGGCGCTGCTCGCGCCGGTCTACGAATGGTTCAGCGAAGGCTTCGATACCCCGGACCTGATCCAGGCCCGATCGCTGCTGGCCGAACTCACCGCGACGACCCCGCCATGAACTTCATCGACAAGATCAAGGCCGCACGTACGGCGCTGGAAGATTTGCAGCGCCTTTCGGTGCGTGCGCTGGGGCGCCAGCTCGAGCTTGATGGCGATGAGCTGGATGAGATCGTCGAGGAGTTGGTCGACGTCCAGCAAGTGGCCCGGCTTGATGGAAAGGTTCTGGTGTGGACAGGCCAATCGCCCTCTCAGGATCCCGCGGCGCCTGAGCATCCTGATTCCGGAGTGATGGGCGCAAGGCCCAATCCGAACTACACCCCCAAACACCTCGCCGACAAAATCCTCGCCAGCCGCTCGGCCATGGAAGGCGAGAAGAAACAAGTGACCGTTTTGTTTTGCGACGTGGCCGGCTCCATGGATCTGGCAGACACTCTGGGCCCAGAAGCCTGGCACCAAACGCTGAATCACTTCTTCGAAGTGCTGACCTCTGCCGTACATGAATTCGAAGGCACAGTGAACCAGTACACCGGCGACGGCATCATGGCGCTGTTTGGCGCGCCCATTGCGGCGGAAGACCACGCTCGTCGGGCCTGCATGGCCGCTTTGGCGATACAGGAAAGACTCTTCCCGCTGCGGAGCAAAGTCGAAGCCGAACACGGCGCTCAATTTGCCGCGCGCATCGGCATCAACTCCGGCGAGGTCGTGGTCGGCAAGATCGGCGATGACCTGCGCATGGACTACACGGCGCAGGGCCAGGTGGTTGGCATTGCGGCTCGTCTTGAAGCACTTGCACCCTCAAACAGCATCTTGCTGTCGGCATATACGGAGCGCCTGGTGGGCGGCTACTTTGATCTCGCCTCCCAAGGCGCAAAAACCGTCAAAGGGCTGAAGCACGCACTGGAAGTCTTTCAGCTCGGCAGTTCACAAGCTGAAACCACGCGATTCGATGTGTCCCGCAGGCAGGGCCTGACCAAGTTCATTGGTCGTGAAGCGGACATGGCGACACTGCAGGCAGCCCTTGGCCAGTCGCAAGCCGGCAATGGCCAGGTCGTTGGCGTGGTGGCTGAAGCCGGCACTGGAAAAAGCCGCCTGTGTTACGAATTTCTGGAAACCTGCCGAGCCCAGGGCATGACGGTGTTGGAAGGCCACGCCCAGTCACACGCCAAGAACATTCCCTTGCTGCCCATGATGCAGGTCTTCAGGGCTTACTACGGCATTACCGAAGAAGACGATAACCGTACGGCCAGGGAAAAGATCGCTGGTCGGCTCGTGCTGCTGGACGAGAAGTTCAAAGACCTGTTGCCGCTGCAGTTCGAGTTTTTCGGCATTGCGGAGCCGGATGCCCCGCCGGTTCCCATGGCGCCAGAGGCGAAACAGCGTCAGCTCATCAACGTACTGCGGCAGATCGTGCAAGGGTCCGACCCCAACATCGGCAACATCATCGCCTATATCGAAGACCTGCACTGGCTCGACGATGGCTCGGAAGTCTTTCTCGAGGAATGGGTCGATGCCCTGGCGGGCAGCAGCAGTTTTCTGCTGGTGAACTTCCGCCCCGAGTATCGCGCCGAGTGGATGCAAAAGCCCTGGTACCGGCAAATACCGCTGGCGCCGCTGTCCGCTGATGAAGTGCAGCAGATGCTGGTCGCCCTGCTCGGCCCGGAACCCAGCGTGTCGGGCCTGGCCGAACTGATATTCCAACGCACCGGTGGCAATCCATTTTTCTGCGAGGAAGTGGTCAAGTCCTTGCAGGAATCGGGAGTGCTCACGGGACAGATCGGGCGTTACGTGCTGGCCGACAGCGCGGCTGAACTCGATATACCAGCATCCGTCCATGCCGTACTGGCAGCACGTATCGATCGCCTGAGTGGGGATCAAAAAACCGTTCTGCAAACCGCCTCGGTCATTGGCCGTGTATTCCAACGCTCCTTGCTAGAGCGCGTCACCAATCTACCCGAAGCCACACTGGACAGCTGCCTAGCCGCGTTGAAGGCCGGCGAATTCGTTTTCCAGCGTTCGCAGCATGCAGGCGTTGAATACATTTTCAAGCACGCCCTCACGCAGGAAGTCGCCCTCAACTCGCAACTCAGCGACAAGCTCGAAGCGACCCATGGCGCTGTCGCCACGGCGCTGGAACAACTCCATGCCGAGCATCTGGACGAACAAGCCGCACTCATCGCTCATCATTGGGAAGCCGCCGGACTGGCGATGACCGCCGCTCGCTGGCATGGCCGTGCCGCCGATGCCGCTGCGCAGAGCAATATCATGCAATCCATCTCCCATTGCATGGCCATAATCCGGCTGACCAAAGGCTTGGCCAATACGGAAGAAGAAAAGCAGATCCGCCTTCGCGGCCTGAACGGCTTCACCATGCAGGGCGCCTGGCGAATCCAATTGCCGGAGAACGAGAGCGATGCCTTGGTTGAGGAAACCTGTGCCATTGCGCGTAGTCTGGGTGATGCGGACATGGAGTTCATGGCGCTCGGCACTTATGGCTATTCCTGTGCCCTGCATCGTGGCAACCTGAGGCGTTCGCTGGAGCTCATGCAGCAGGCCGTTGACATGATGTCCGGCATCGATAACTTGGTCACCCTGGTGGGAAGACATACCGCATTCACCTACATCTTGTTTACGGCTGGCCAGCTTGAGCGCACCCAAGAGCTGACCGTCAGCGGTATCGAGAAAGCCTGCGGAGATTACGATCTGGGGATCGCTCAGTTCGGTCTATCCCTCCTCTTGGCCGCCGAACAACAACTCTTTCGTGTCATGGGCCAACGCGGCCAACTGGCCGCAGCTCAGGCCGGCATCTCCCAGTTGGTAGAGGGGGCCATGCGGGAGATCAACTTGCCGGATGACACCGCCTGGACGGTCCAGGTCGCAATCGAGACGATCTACCTGATGGGCATGGCTTCATCCGAGCCCCGGGCCACCACAGCATTAAGCCAGCTTGAACATGCTGCCCGGCTCCACGAAGGCAACGGCAGTGATTTCGGGACAGCGACCTTCATGCTCGGCCATGTTCAAGCGGCACTGATTCGTGGAGATTCAGCCGAGGCCAAATCGCGAGCGGAAAGCGCACTCGAATTCATCAAAACGCATAAGAACACCCTGGAGAGGGAGTCTCAGTTCCTGGCCATTCTTTCCGAAGCCCAGCGCAGATCCGGTGAGCTCGATTCGGCCAGGAACACTGCCAATGAAGGTCTTGCACTCGCGCAGAGACAGGGCGCACGACTGTTCGAAATCCACTGCCATCTCGCCATGGCGCGGGTCTTACTCGTTCTTCCCGGAGCAGTAGCCAAAACCGAAACTCGCGAACATCTGGATGCCGCCATGCAGCTGGTTGAAGACACCGATGCGCGGGCTTTTGCACCACAGATCATCGAAGAGCGTGGGCGACTGGCTGCGGCGCTTGGCGATGCCGACAGCGCAAGAACGGAACTGCAGGCAGCACACCAGCTTTACGTCAAAATTGGCGCTGATGGGCATGCGCAACGCTTGGCCGCGGAACTCAGTCTTTGAGCTTCGTTGCCAAAATCAAGGCCGCCCGTCATGTTGTCGAAGACCTTCAATGGTGCGACAAGACCTCCATGGTGATCGTCGAGCGTCACAGCGTCTTGCCAAGACGTACGGAATTCAGTACGCTTTTGACTTCGCGATAGAGAATCCTGCCCGATGAGTACCCTAAGCGTTAGCCATGCACGCGCTAACTTGTACCGCCTCATAGAGGAAACAGCAGCCTCCCATGAACCGGTACGCATCACCGGCAAGCGCAACAATGCCGTGCTGCTTTCCGAATCCGATTGGAACGCGGTGCAGGAAACCTTGCACCTTCTCAGCGTGCCCGGCATGCGTGAATCCATACGCGAAGGTTTGGCAACGCCCATCGACGACTGCAAGCCGGACTTGGATTGGTGAGCTGGCATCTGGTCTATACCAAACAGGCCAGAAAAGATGCGAAAAAATTGTCTGCCGCTGGCCTCAAGGAGAAGGCCCAGCAGCTACTCGATGTCATTGCAGTCGATCCGTATCAGGCTCAACCGCCCTATGAAAAGCTGATCGGTGACCTGGCCGGCGCCTATTCGCGCCGCATTAACATCCAACATCGTCTGGTATATCAAATACTGGAAGCAGAGCGCAGCGTAAAGGTGATCCGCATGTGGACGCACTACGAGTAATCTATGCGGAGCCAATTCCTCTTGAAGATGTGCGCTGGCCCTGCCCCGCGCTGCCCGCAGAGCAGCCTGACGTGAGCTTTCTCACCCGCGTCGCGCAAGCCCGTGCAGCATTGCAAAACCACGGCCGGGTTTCTATCCGCGGGCTGGGCCGTGAGCTTGGCGTTGAAGCGGATGATCTGGAAGAGATCG
>JBFIIN010000328.1:0-4474 GCA_041601225.1 Oceanococcus sp. | reverse complement strand
TCGGCGATCTGCGCGGTGCTGAACCCATCAACAGCCGCCCAGAGCAGTGCTTGGCCGCCGGCAGGAAAGCTCCGTGCGAAGCGGCTGAGCTGCCCCTCCACGCAGTCCTGAAAGTCAGCGGCCGGCGCCACGTCGGGGGTCACCCCCATCACCGCTTCGGGTAGCCCATCCAGAGCGCCGGCCACGGGCGGCTTGGTTTTCCAGCGGTCCAGCCAGGCCGAGCGGGCGACCCGCCAGATCCAGGCATGTGCATTTCCGCCACCACCGAAGCCGGGCGCCGCGCGCACCAGGCGCAAGAACGCGTCCTGCACCAGGTCCTCCACATCCTGCGCAGCCACGCCACGCCGCATGAGATAGGCCGCAAAGCGCCTGGCGTAGCCGCGGTATAGCTGGTCAATGGCCGTCGAGCGAGCTTGCGGCGCCGCCAGACTGTGGATCAGGGCATCAAGTTCGCTGTTCGTCATCACGGCATCGACGGCCTTGCGAACCAGAGTTCCACCCCGTCCGGCAGGGGCCCTGCCACGTCCAGTCCCTGGCTGTTCAGCCATTGTTCGAGGCTGCGGCAGGTCAGCGGATCAGCACAGCGCACGCGCAGCGAGTCTGTTCGCAGCGGCTCCGCTTCCAGGTTAGGCTGGGACGCGAGCAGGCGCTGCAGGGCCGCGCGGAATTCGCTCTGCTTGTCGGACGGTATGCTCAACCGCGGAACCGCCGGTTCTCGACGAGGCGAATCAGCGAGCTTGGCCGCAGCCGGCGGCGCTTCCCCGGGGGCTGCGCGGACCGCTGACTCTTCCATGCGCCGTAGTGACCGCTGGCCCGGCGCCGGTCGCGCCGCCGCTGATTTGCGTTCATCAACTTGCAAGGGTGTATTGACCTGCCCGACTGTGATCTTCGGCCCGACCGCATCAAGATGCGGTGGCGGACCCGGGAATTCGGACTCGGTCCTCCGAACCACGGACCATTGCAGCGTGACGCCCAGGCACAGGGTAACCGCGGCTGCCGTAGCCAGGATGGGCCGCCATCGCTGAGTAGAAGCGGGCAGCAATCCTTCGACGGCCAGGCGCTGACGCAAACGCCGCAGCGCCAGTTCATCGACAGGCCCGGCGTCGAGCCGGGCCGCCGCCCGCCGTACGGCATCGACCCAGGCCTGATCCGCCGGATCCTTCGCCACGCCGCTGGCGAGATCCTCAAGTTCCAACTCTGCCTGCGCGGTCATTCGTTCCAGATCCCGAACTCGTTGCCTTGCGCCATGCCTCCACTCAGCGCCTGCGCGCGCATGGCCAGCTCGACGAATTCCCGGCGCACGGGATTCGCATAACCAACGCCTTGCAGCCGCGCGATAACTTGTAAGTAGCTGGCGGCAGCACGGTGCTCAGATTGACGCAGCAGCAGACCAAATTCCGCCACCGCCGCGGCCCAGCGCAACGTATCGGAACCCTGCGCCAGCTGGCTTGCGGCATTGGGCAGCAGATGTTTGAACTCACGAGCCCGCTCGTCATCCGGCAGCTTGTAGCGCAATGTGATTTGCGCCAGCTCGGCTGACCGGCGCGGGCCTGCTGCCCCCCGGCTGTACTGCGGACCGCGGCGAGTCCGCCGTGCGGAACTGAAGGGCACGATCTCGTACAGCGCGGTCACGGTATGGCCAGCGCCAACATCGCCGGAATCCTTCCGGTCATTCCGGAAATCCTCGGGCGGCAACAGCCGGTTTTCATAACCCAGCAAACGATATTCGGCGACGGCCTGGGGATTCCATCTAATCTGCAACTTCACATCCTTGGCGACCGTATACAGCGTGCCCTTGAGCTTATCGCCAAATACCCGCCGGGCTTCGGCTTCGGAGTCCACATAGTGATGGCTGCCATTGCCATGGCCCGCCAGCTTCTGCATTTTGGCATCCTGATAATTGCCCTGACCAAAGCCCAGCACAGTGAGAAAGACGCCACTGTCTCGGCGCTGCTCGATCAGGCGTACCAGTTCGCCATCGCTGGCCAGCCCCACATTGAAATCGCCGTCGGTTGCCAGAACGACGCGGTTGTTCGCAGCCGTGTCAAAGTGCTGCATTGCCAGGTCATAGGCGAGCGCGAGCCCCTGCCCACCGGCGGTCGAACCACCCGCCTGGAGGCGATTCAGGGCGTGCAATATCTCACCCTTGTTGGCGCCGCTGGTTGGCGCGAGTATCTGACCGGCACTGCCCGCGTAGGTCACGATCGCAACGCTGTCCTGGGCCCGCAAGCGCCGAACCAGCAGCCCAAAGGCGCGCTTCAGCAGGGGCAATTTGTCGGCCGAACGCATAGAACCGGAAGTGTCGATCAGAAAAACCAGACGATTTGGCACCGCTTGACTGGGAGCCAAATCTTTGGCCCGCACGCCAATCAAAGCGAGCCGGTGGTCCGGATTCCAGGGCGCGACGGAGGTTTCGGTCGTGATCGCCAGAGGGTGAGCCCCAGTCGGTGCGGGATAGTCATAATCGAAGTAGTTGACCAATTCCTCGATGCGCACGGCATCCACCGGTGGCAGCCGCCCACCCACCAGGAATCGCCGCACGTTGCTGTAGCTCGCCGTATCGACGTCCAGACCAAAAGTGGATAGTGGGGACATCGCCGATTGCCGAAAGCCGTTCTCGGCAATGAAGTCATAGCCCTCGCGGTCCGGAGCCGTGATCGCATCCGGCACGGGCGCGAAGCCAGAGGTCAGGCGCGCCCCGGCCTTGTAACCGGACCGACTGTCCAGCGTTTGCGGTGACCCAATCTTCCGCAGCGGTTCCTGCGCGGGCAGCGCAGCGGGCAAATCCGCAAAGCGCTCATCCAGCTCGCGCCGGAGCTGCCACGCCTGGAGTTTCGCCTCGGCGGTCTCCGCCCGCTCTGGTTCCGGCGGCGGACCCGATCGAGCGCAGGCCACCACCACGAGAACCACAGCCAAAGCCCAACTCACACCGCGAATACTCTTGTGCATCATCTCAACCCGTCAAAAACCTGTAGGGGTTAACGACCCATGAGGCAAATTGTCAGGACATGACTTGAAAAGACCGGATTGGCGTCCGAATATGCAAGATCGGCAAAGGAGAGTGCGGTGCCGATAACCATCAAACTGCTGGCTCAACCCATTGGCGGGGGCATGACGCCAACAGCGCCCAGACTGCCCGAGGGCGGGGCCTTTATCGGTCGCCGCCCTGATTGCGACGTCGTGCTACGCGACCCGGATCGCATGATCTCCGGCCAGCACAGCAAATTGGAACTGATCGATGGCCGGATTCAGGTCACTGATCTGAGCTCCAACGGCACCTTCATCGATACGGCCAGCCGTCCAATTGGCAAAAATCGCGCGGTTACGGTGGAGGCCGGCGCCCGGCTACGCTGCGGGAAATATCGTCTGGAGCTGGGCATCAGCCAGGCCCCCGAGAGCACGCCGGTCTATGGCCTGTTTGTGAACACCGGCGAGGCAGCGATCCCCAAGCCCTTTGGCGCAATCGACGCCCAGACCGACGAAACCCGTGAAATTCAGGAGTTGCTGCTGCTGCGCGGCTTCCTGGAGGGCATGAACCTGGACGAGCTCGGTTTGCCCAGTCAGGACATGCTGTGCCTCGGGCGCAGCCTGGGCAGCGCCCTGCGGCAAGCCATCGAGACGGCCATGATCGCGCTGCGCGGCCGCGCCGACGTAAAACAGGAATTCGGCATGGGCTCCACCCAGATTCAGCCTGCTCAGAACAATCCGCTGAAGTTTTCGCCGGATGCCGACGAAGCCATCGACCGCCTGTTTGGTCAGCACCGCCGTGGCTACCTCGACGCCGAACAGGCCTTTGCCGAAGCCCGGCGTGATCTGGACGCGCATACCGCAGCGGCCAAGCACGGCATGTTTGCGGCGCTGGAACAGTTGATCGGCCGATTTGATCCTGAAATCCTGGAACGAAAACTGCCGGAAACCCAGGCCAGCAAGAAGCACTCCGACGCCCGTTCCCGCCTGCTCTGGGCACGCTATCGCGATGAGTACGCCGAGTACGTTGGCGCCGACATGGAGCATGTGCGCAATTCGTTTGCCCAGGCCTTCGCGCGACAATATCGGCGTTATCTCGATGAACACGCGGCGCCGAAGTCCCGGTCCTAGCGGACAGCCGGAGAGCCCAGGCCAGGCCATGCGCCGCACTATCAGGTGCCAGCCGGCTAGCCCCGTGTCAGCACGGCATCGCCCGCTCTCCCGGGGTCGCTGACTGTCAGGTCCCGGATCATTCCGATCTGGGCGGCCTAGGAATGTGGGCGGGTTGATCCCGGCATCCAGCCCGGGTGGCTGAACTGCGGTTATGCGATTGCGGCGTTCAGCAGCGCTCTGTAGCCCGCGCAAGAGTGGTCTTTTGGCGCCGCCCGTCTTCTGCGGCATCGCGACCCGCATCCGGGGCTGGGGCGGAAGACCATTGCTGCAGACTCTGCGCGCGGCCCAGGCACTGATGGCCCACCCGTCCGAATTGGCCGACGGCGCGCTGGTG
>JBFIIN010000327.1:0-4478 GCA_041601225.1 Oceanococcus sp. | reverse complement strand
TTGCAGGAATGCGCCGGCATCGTGCTGGGCAGCCCCACCCGATTTGGCAATATGGACAGCGCCTTGAAATACTTTCTCGATCAGACCGTCGGCTCCTGGCTGGCGGGTGACCTCGCGGGCAAGCCCGCGGGGGTCTTTACCTCCAGCGCCTCCCTGCATGGCGGTCAGGAAACAACCTTGCTGAGCATGGCTTTGCCGTTGCTGCATCATGGCTGCATGCTGGTCGGCCTGCCCTACCACGATGTCCCTGAGCTCAACACGACGCGCAGCGGCGGAACGCCCTATGGGGCGTCGCATGTCAGCTTCGGCGACAACAGCACGCCGCTCAGTGATGAGGAACGCAAAATCTGCCGCGCCCTGGGACGACGCGTCGCCGCAACCGCACAGCGCTTGCAGCCATGATTCCCGGAATTTTCCGCTGGGCGACCTTGCTGAGCCTTGGCGCCACTCTGACAATCCTTTGGGTGTGGCTCGGGGGGCTGGGTGAGCGGGACGGAAATCTCTGGCTCGCCGCAGTCCTGACCCTGATCGCCGTGCCGGCCCTGCCCGGGCTATGGCAGGGCCGCAGCTACACCTATGCCTGGGCGAGTATGCTGGCCCTGCCCTACATGGGCCTGGCCCTGGTGGAGGCCTACGCCAATCCGGCCGCGCGCGCGCTGGCTTTCGCCACCCTGCTAAGCTCGGGACTGTGGTTTGTCAGCTGTCTGCTCTACGTGCGTGGGAATCGCCGGCGCGTCGAGCACCTGCCGCAGTAAGGGCACGGTGAGCTGACGCCCTTGCGCAATCGCCAGGGTATAGGCCGCATCGAAGGCGGTCAGCAAAGAGCCCGGGTCGCGCCGCACCCGCCGGATCAGGTATTCGATGGCGCGCGGCGTCATACCCACACCGCGCTGACGACAGCGCTGCTCCAGCATCGCTGCCAGATCAGCGTCCGCGAGCAGTTTCAACTCGAATACCGCCCCCCACTGCAGGCGCGAGCGCAAATCCGGCGTGGCCAGCTGCAGCTGGTCGGGCCAGCGCTCCCCCGCGATCAGCAAGCGGCCGTCGGCGGCACGCGACGCGTCAATCAAACGCATCAGGCTCAGCTCATCGGAGCTGGCCAGGTCACCGATATCGTCAATTGCGATCAGACCCCGCACCGGGAGCCCCACCAGGCCCGCGGCGAATTCGGAGATCTGCCGGAGCGGCAGGTAAGCGGCCTGCCGTCCAGCATCCCACAGGGCCCGGCAAGCCGACTGGGCCAGATGGGTCTTGCCGCTCGCGTGCGGACCCACCAGAAAAATCTGGCCGGTGTCCTCGTCCGCGCACCAGCTTTCCAGCTGGCGTAGCAAACTCCGATTGGGGCCGGGATAAAACGAAGCGAAACAGGCAGAATCGGGAGTTTCCAGCCGCAAGACCTGCTGGTTCATGTCCCCTGATACCAATGACTTCTTAACCAGCGGCTTCGCCCGTGACGCATGAAAACTGCGATCACCGCCGCCACGGGCAGAGCCAGCATCACGCCGACGAAACCGAACAACTGGCCACCCGCGAGGACCGCGAAGATCACCGCAACCGGATGCAGACCGATCTTGTCGCCGACCAGCCAGGGCGTCAGCCACACGCTTTCCAGAACCTGGCCCAAGCCAAACACCATGGCTATCCACAGCAAGGGCAGCAATTCCTGGGTCTGAATCAGCATGGCGATGCTGGCGGTCAGGATGCCGACGATGGGACCCAGATAGGGAATAAAACTCACTATGCCGGCCAGCAAGCCAATCAGCAGGGCCAGATCCAGACCGGCCAGCCACAGACCCACACTGTAGATCACGCCCAGGCTCAGCATCACCAGCAGCTGGCCGGTAATGAAGGAGCCCAGCACTTCGTCGGTCTCCTGGGCCAGCGCCACGATCCGCGGCTCATGAGGTCGCGGGAGCAGGCGACGAATCTCGGCGACCAGCAAATCCCAATCGCGCAGCAGATAGAAGGTCACCACCGGCACCATGAACAGATTGGCCGCCACCGTGATCATCGCCTTGCTCGAATGACTGACCTCGGCCACCACCTGGGCGGCGAGGCCACCGGCCTGCGCCCAGTGCTCGCGGATTACCGCGCGCAGGCGCTCCGCATCGAACTGCGCCTCCGCGGAAACGGGCAGGCCCAGGCGGGGCAGCAGATCCTGCTGGAACCACTGGACGAACACCGGCACTTTGGCGATAGCCACCACCACCTGCTCGTACAACATGGGCACGATCAGGACGCTGGCCAGCAGCCCCAGACCGCCGAACAGCGTGAATACCAGGCACACGCCGGCCGTGCGGGATATCTTGCGCGCTTCCAGGCGGTCCACAATGGGGTCGCCCAGGTATGCGAGCGCCGCCCCCATGACGAAGGGCATCAGGATCGGCCCGAGCAATCCGAGCAGGACGGCGACCGCGACCAAGCCGCCCAGGAGTAGAACCAGGCGCAGTTGCGCACTCATCAGTTGTGTACCTCGTACAACAGCTCGGGGCGCAATCCCATGACCTGGAAACCCAGGCCCTGGCTTGAATACTGCCGCTCCAGCGGCGTCAGCAGGCGACCCAGCTCTATCGCCTGCTGCAAACCGGCCAGGTCGCCTTCAAACCGAACTTGATAAACATTGTCCGTGGGCGCCACTTCCAGCACCTGCACCTGTTGCACCGGGCCCAGCTCCTGCAGATAACTCAGCACTCGCGCATAGCTTTCCAGACTGCCGACTCCGCGCACCCGGACCCAGACATCCTGCGCCCAGCCACCAGAACCCTGGACTGCATATTGGGTCGCCATGCGGTTGGCGTATCGGTTCAGCACCTCCGCCAGCGCGGAACCCGATGAGGCCGCCGCCGCGGACCATTGCCGTGGCAGAGCGTCGGCAGCATACTCCGTCGCCCGCACCGTCCACAGCTGACCCTGAACCTCGACGGCAAGCGTCAGCACATGGCGCACGTCGTAACGCGCCGAGGCCTCTTCGATACGGGCCGCAAAGCCGCCGCGGACATCGGCCGGGTCCAGCCGGGACTGATCATCCCAATCCAGCAGCGGAAACAGGAGCGGCAGTCCACGCTGTGCCGCCTGAACAAACAGTTCCGGATAGAGCCCGGTGGCCGTGGCCTGATCCAGCAGGCTGCTGGCCCCCAGGGCATCCGGCGCGAGCAACCACACCAGTGTGACGGCGCGGCGTTCCGCCCATACGGGCAAATCGTAATTGCGCAAGGCTTCGTCAATCGCACGACGGTCAAAATGCACGGTCATGGCCAGGCTGGCCAGTTCGGGTTCGGCGACCTGACGGTATTGATAGCGCTGCGCGTAGCGCGCAGACTGCTGCAGGATGACGGCGGCAGCGGGTCTCTGCGCGATATCCTCGGCGCCAGTGATCCGCTGCAACACGACTTCCAGCGCCGCCCGCATCGCGGTCAGGCGGTCGGATTCGCCCTGGCTCGCAACGGCGACTTCGGCCACATACATATTGGGCACGACCGTCGCCGGCGCGGCCCAACAACAGGAACCCCAGATCGCCAGAAACAGACTCAGCTTTATTGCACGCGCGGATATCATGGTCCAGACCCGGCCGGATCAAAGGGACGCTAGGGTACAATAGCTGCCCCGATTGCGCCCCGTTTCAGACCGGTCTGGTGTCGATGTCTTCCAAACTCAGTTACAAGCAGGCTGGTGTCGATATCGATGCCGGAAATCGATTGGTTGGCGACATCAAGCCGCTGATCGAAGCCACCCGTCGCCCGGAAGTTCTGGGCGGCCTTGGCGGATTCGGCGGTTTGTTTCGCGTGCCGAGCGGCTACGACGAACCGGTCCTGGTGTCCGGCACCGATGGCATCGGCACCAAGCTCAAGCTGGGTCTGGAGACTGGACGCATAGACGGCCTGGGTATCGATCTGGTCGCCATGTGCGTCAACGACGTCATCGTCTGCGGCGCCGAACCCCTGTTTTTTCTTGATTATTTCGCCACGGGCAAGCTGGACACCGGGCAAGCCAGGCGGATCATCGCCGGTGTTGCCGAAGGTTGCCGGCAGGCGGGCTGTTCCTTGGTCGGCGGCGAGACGGCGGAAATGCCCGGCGTCTATGCGCCGGGCGATTTCGACGCCGCCGGATTCTGCGTGGGCATCGTGGAACAGCGCAAGCTGATTGACGGCAGCCGGGTGGCCCCCGGCGACGTGGTTCTGGGGCTTGCCTCCAGTGGCGTGCATTCCAACGGATTTTCGCTGGTCCGCCGGATCATTGAGCACAGCGGCGCGGATCTTGATCAGCCGCTGGGGGACGTCAGCCTGGCCGAGGCCCTGCTGACCCCGACCCGGATTTACGTGCGGGCCGTGCTGGACACGCTCAAGATGGCCGACATCCGGGCCCTGGCGCATATTACCGGCGGCGGCCTTGAAGAGAATTTTGCGCGGGTTTTGCCCGCCGACATGGCCGCCGAGATCGATGCCGGGAGCTGGCCGCGGCCCGCGCTGTTCAACTGGCTG
>JBFIIN010000326.1:0-4496 GCA_041601225.1 Oceanococcus sp. | reverse complement strand
TGGTGCCTGCCAGATCCAGCTGTCGCACCCGGGGAATTACACGGCGCAAGGGGACGACCGGCGGATTGGTGATACGCCAGATGAACTGGGCGAGTGGGTTGTAGAAATCCGCCCGCACAATCTGTAGCAATACCCGCAGGATGACTGCATAAATGTACAGACCAAACAGGGTGTTGATCAGAAACAGGGTGGCGTTATCGACGTTCGTCATGGTTTAAGCGAGTTCCGAGGCGCGGGCTGACGCGGCTTTCACGGCGTCAGCTATGGCGCGGTCCACGTCGCGGGCGTCCAGGGTTTGTATCGCCCGTTCGGTGGTGCCGCCTGGTGAGGTGACTTCGGCCCGAAGCTGGGAAACAGGCTTCGCCGATTTCAGCGCCAGCCTGGCCGCGCCCAGGGCGGTGTGGGTAACCAGAGCCTGTGCGTCTGCCGGACTGAGGCCCAGGGAGATTCCGGCATTCTGCATGGCTTCCATAAGGTAGAAAAAGTAGGCCGGTCCGCTGCCGGACAGCGCGGTCACGATATCCAGGTCGCTTTCCCGGGCAAACCAGTGAACCTCGCCTACCGCGCTAAGCACGGCATTCACCGTGCGTTTCTGTTCGGCGCTCAGCCCGGGCGGTGCGAACACCCCGGTAATTCCCGCGCGAATCAGGGCCGGTGTATTGGGCATGGCCCGCACCACGCTGACCTGCTCACCCAGCGCCGCGCGAAAACGGGTCAGGGTGACGCCCGCCGCAATGGAGACCACAATCGGGCGGCGCACCCTGGCCGGTGCGCCAATTTCGGCCAGTACGGCAGGCACGATGTCCGGTTTGACCGCGATAACCAGGATGTCCACCTGCGCCGCCACCGCGGCGCTATCGGCCAGCGCCACCACGCCGTGCTCCTTGACCAGCCAATCACGGCGCGCTTCATTCGGCTCGGCCACCAGAATGTGCTCGGCCTTATGGCCGGTCGCCACCAAGCCCCCGATCAGGCTGCTCGCCATGTTTCCGCCGCCGCTGAATCCTATTCTGAAATCTTTCATTGGTTTGCTTGTTGATGAATGGTCGGGGTCGATCCCGGGTCCCGCTTCCGCTATTCTGCGCGGTCCCTGTCTTGTTGCACCGCCGCATGGATCCTGATTATCCCCGATTGATTCGCGAAGCGCGCGTTTACGAAATCGCGAGCCGCACGCCCTTGGAGCCTGCCGCGAAGTTAAGCGAGCGGCTGGGCAATACCATCTTGCTCAAACGTGAAGATTTGCAGCCGGTATTTTCATTCAAGCTAAGGGGAGCCTACAACAAGATCGCCCACCTGGATGCGCGGGAACGCGCGGCGGGGGTGATTGCGTCCTCCGCCGGCAACCATGCGCAGGGCGTGGCCATGGCCGCCAGGCGGCTGGGTGTGCAGGCCACGATCGTGATGCCTGGTACGACGCCGAGTATCAAGGTCGACGCGGTGCGCGCTCATGGCGGCACGGTGGTGCTGCATGGTGACACCTACGATGAATGCTATGCGCACGCGCGGCATTTGTGCCGCGAGCACGGTTACAGCTTCGTGCACCCTTACGACGATCCTTTGACCATCGCCGGCCAGGGCACGATCGGAGTGGAGATTCTTGAGCAGCTGGCCGACCAGGATCTGGACATGGTTTTCGTGCCCGTTGGTGGTGGCGGGCTGATTGCCGGTATAGCGCTGGCAATCCGCGCCGTGCGGCCCGAGGTGCGCATTATTGGCGTTGAACCAGATGACGCGGCCTGCCTGCAGGCGGCGCTGGCCGCCGATCAGCGCGTGGTCCTTGATCAGGTCGGATTGTTCGCCGATGGCGTCGCGGTGCGTCAGATTGGCGAGGAAACCTTTCGCATCGCGCGCGAATGGGTCGATGAGGTCATATGCTGCAGCGTCGATGAAATCTGTGCCGCGGTGCGAGATATCTTCGAGGATAATCGCTCGCTGCCGGAGCCCGCCGGCGCCCTGGCTGTCGCGGGCCTCAAGAACTACTGCGAAGCGCACGGATTGCGCGACAAGACCCTGGTGGCGATCGAGAGCGGTGCGAACGTCAATTTTGATCGCCTGCGCCATATCGCCGAGCGCGCCGAGCTGGGCGAGCATCGGGAAGGCTTGCTGGCCGTGGAAATTCCCGAACGCCCTGGGAGTTTTCTGGAGTTCTGCGACAAGCTGGGTCGCCGTCCGGTGACCGAGTTCAATTATCGTTATGCCGATGGCGCGGCGGCCCATATCTTTGTCGGCGTCAAGCTCAGTCGCGGCGTCGCGGAAAAGGCCGAAATCATCGCCGAGCTGCGGGCCACCGGGCTCACCGTTGTCGACATGAGCGATAACGATATGGCCAAGGTCCATGTGCGCTACATGGTTGGCGGTCGCGCCATGCAGGTGCGCGACGAATTGTTGTTCCGGTTCGAATTTCCCGAACGCCCCGGCGCCCTGTTGAAATTTCTGGAACGCGTGGGGCAGAACTGGAATATCTCCCTGTTCCACTACCGCAACCATGGCGCGGCATTCGGGCGCGTGCTGGTGGGCATCCAGGTCCCGCCTGATGCCCGTGCCGAGTGCCGGCGCGCCTTTGATGACATTGGCTACGAGTATGCCGAGGAAACGGATAACCCGGCCTATGGACTTTTCCTGGGGACCTCATAAGCCCGGCGATCGTCACGGCCTGGAGCCTCAGGTTGAACGGGGACACAGGCTTCATCGGCGCGCTACGCATAGCGAAGAAGCTATCTTCCAAACATGCAGAATCACCCGGTTGATTGCCGTGGCGCCTGCAGGCGTGCGGAATCACCGAGCCGGGCGGGCTGACTCCAAGCTCAGAATGAAATCCCAGTGCGGGCCTTCGACTGGCATCACTGACAGTCGGTTGCCGCGGCGGATCAGCGGAAATTCGCCCAACGGCTCGGCATGCGTCTTGAGTTCGCGCAGGCTGATCGTGCGCTTCAGCGCCCGCACGAACTTCACATCGCGGAGAAACCAGCGCGGCATGGCCGGATCGCTCTTGGGGTCGAAATGCGGATCGTCGGGGTCGAATGCCGTGGGGTCGGGACGCGCAGCCCCGACAATTTTGCACAACCCCACGATGCCGGGTTCGGCGCAGTTCGAATGATAGAAAAATGCAAGGTCGCCGTCGCGCATCGCATCTCGCAGGAAATTTCGGGCCTGGTAATTCCGGACGCCGTCCCAAGGCTCAGTCCGCTTGGGCCGTGATTTGAGGTGGTCCAGCGAAAACGTGTCCGGTTCGGATTTCAGTAGCCAGTAGCCCATCGTTGCCTGTCGTTGCCAAAAAAATGCATGCCCTTGGGTGTTGCGACGCCGTCCAGCGGCACGTCCCAGGCTTCGCGTGGAAGCTGGGGCACCCGCTGCTCGCTAAAGCCGATACCGATCAGTCGCGTGCGCCGCGCACACGGTCGGCCGAAGTGCCGATCGTAGAACCCGCCGCCCTGACCGAGCCGATTGCCCTGATCGTCGTAGCCCAATAGCGGCACAAGCACCAGGTCCAGCTTGATGCGCGTGCGCCTCGGCAGGGCACCTTGCGCAACCCCGTGGCGCCTTACTCCGCGCGCCGGTACGGGACATTCACTGTACACCATGTGTTTGCCGCGCAGCACCGGATATACGATGCGTTTGCCTTCCTTGCGCGCCAGCGTCAATAGGGCGCCGAGCTGCAATTCCGAGCCCATCGCGCGGTAAGCGCCGATACAGCGCGCATTGCGATACACCGGGTGGCGGTGCAGCACGCGCACCACCGCCAGCTGCTGCGCGCGGCGCTGCGCACTGGACAGTTGCAAGCGGCGTTTGCGCAATTCTTGTCGCAATGCCTGTTTATCCTGCATCGTCTGCGCCGCCAAATGAAAAGGACCTGGATTCCCCACAACGCCGTCGCCCGCTATCGACCTTGAGACACCGTCTCAAGTGGGCGCATCGCCCTGCACCATCAGGCTTTCCGCTCGGGGGCGGACTTGCACACAGGCACCGGGTCTTGCTCCCGGGTAAAAATAAATGGCTCAGGAGGTTCCCAACGAGCTAGCGAACGCCGCAGAAGAACCCAAGTCGGTCTGGATTATACGACCAGTGGGGATTTGATCGCTAACCTTCGTGAAGTTCGGCGTCGATACGCAACTGCAGCTGCTGGACGCGCTCATCGACTTCGGGGTCTCTCGCGGAGGGGCGACGTTTGCCCGATTTGTTGTTATCGACGAGTTCACGGGCCATATTCAATGCGGTCATCACCGCGATACGTTCGATGCCCAGGCCGGCCGAGCGCTTGCGTATGGCCTGCATGCGCTCGTCCAGATAGCGGGCCGATTCCAGCAGGGCTTCCTTCTCATCGGCCGGACAGGAAACCTGATATTCCCGTCCCATGATCTGGACGGCCAGGGGAACCAGTTCGGTCTTGCTCATGTCTCGGCTTCCAGTTCGACCTTCTTCAAGCGGTCGATTATCCGTTCCAGCCGCTGGCGCAATTCGGCATTGCGGTCAAGGACCTGCTGGCGATCAGCCTCCAG
>JBFIIN010000325.1:0-4518 GCA_041601225.1 Oceanococcus sp. | reverse complement strand
CCCGCCAGCAGGGTCAGGCCTGTGAGAAGCAGGATCAGCGGCCGGCGCCAGCCGACCGTGGGCGCCAGAAACCGCTCCACGCCCAGCAGCCAGCCGACCGGCACCTGACCCAGGTAGCGGGGCGCGACGCCGGACAAAACCAAACGCACGGTGAGATAGGAGCCCAGCAGGCCGAAGACGGCGAACAGGGCCACCTGCCGCAGGCTGGCATAAGGAGCCAGCAGCATACTCAGAAACGCCAGACTGGTGGTCATCAGCCCGATCCGCATGCCGGGCGCGACGCGCTGCCAGCGCGCAGCCCCCGTACCGGGCGCCGCCAGGAAATGCAGGGCGTAATCCACCGCCACGCCGATCAGGCAAGCGCCGAAGACCAGAGCGATCAGATGCAGTTCGCGATAAGCCAGAACCACCGCCGCCAGACCCAAAATGGCTCCGCCAGCCAGGACCAGGAGAGTCAGCAGAAACGGCGTCGCCCGGCGCAGGACCAGCCAGAGCAACAACAGGACGCCCGTGAGGGAGCCGCTGCTGATCAACGACATCTCCGATTTGGCCCGGGTTGCGGCCAGATCGGCGTGGCGGCTGACGCCGGCGTCCAGAATTTCCGCCTGTGGCGCAACCGACCGCGCGGCCGCTGCCGCACGGTCCAGAGCCTGCACCGTCATCCGGGCCTGGGCCAAACCAAACCCTGGCTGCGCCGATTGCAGCAGCAGCAGGCACCAGTCCAGGCCCTCAACCGCGCGATGCAGGCAGTCCTGATTCGGCACGAATGGCGACGCCGCCGGCATGGCGTCCAGGTAGCGCGCCAGAAACCCGAAGGGGTCTTCATCAAGAGAGGTCCGCGAGGTCATGCCGCCCAGACTGATCACCCGGGCCAGAGCCGCATCGGCGATTTGCGCTGGCGTAGCGCGGCCCAATTGCACCGCATCCTGCGCGCTCAACAATCCGGCAGGATGCGCGCGATACACATCCGGCACCGGGTCGAGCGCGTCCGGTAACAGCCTGATCTCACGGAGCCCGCCGACCGCGGCCAGAGCCTGTCGCGCCGCGGCAACCGCGGCGCTCAGATCGGCCCGCTTGGCATGCCCAATCAACAGGAAGCTCTGCTGCAGGAACTCGGCCTGGATTTGATCCAGCCACTGGCCATCCTGCACATCGATACTGGCCGGCAGCAGCGCCCGGATATCGGTCTGCACACTGACACCCTGTGAGAATCGCAACACGATGCAGGAACCGGCCACGGCCATGAGCAGCCCCCAGACCAGCACCCTATTCAAAAAGAACCCGCCGTTCGGTCGCGCTCAACGGCGCGCCTGGCTCATGCGCCAAGACGATACGGGTGAGCTCGTCATCGCGACCATAGATGTCCAACTGGCGAATCTGGGTATCGCCACGCACCTGAATCCGCCCCAGAAAGGCACTCAGCGCCTCGGCGCGGGGCTGCAACTGCAGTAGCCAGCCCTCCTCGCTCATGCTCAGTTCCGGCTCGAAATATTCGCTTAACACCACGAGGTCAGCCGCCAGCAAACCGGTCAGCACGCGTGCGGCGATCGCCGAGCCCTGGGTCCCCAACAAGGGCTCGGACCAGGCTCCGACCGTGCCGTCGAGACGTTCCTGCACCCGGCCGTCGCGCACCCGCAATTCGGAAAGCAAGGGCTGTTGAACCTGCCAGTACAAACCGACGCCACGCACGAAAACGAATGTGCCCTGCGAGCGCAGGGGCTGCGGCAAAATCCGCAGTTCGCGCTCCTGTACAAACTGGCCGCGGCCAATCTCCGCCAGATCCAGCCGCAGAGCCAGTTCCGCCAGATCCGCGGCATGCAGCGGATACCAGGCCAGGAAGGCCAAACCGCAGAGTCCCTTTGCCAGTGCGCGCATCATGATTGCGCGGCGGCGATGCGCTGGGCCAGCACAGGGGGCGTCGGATAACACATCTCACCGGTCGCCATCGCCACGGCGACCTGCACGGTACTGGCCCTGGTGATCCGCGCGCCGCTGCTTGCATCGGTGATCAGATACACAATTTTCAGCCGGAACTCCCATTCCACGATGCGGGCCCGGACGCGAATACGATCTCCGAATCCGCAGCTTTGAGCATAGCGCATGCGCAGGTCGGTCACGGGCCAGGCAAAACCCGATTCGGACATGGCGGTATAACCATAATCGATGCGCTCCAGCAGCGCGCTGCGCGCGATTTCCAGATAGCGGACGTAGTGGCCGTGCCAGGTCACGCGCAACATGTCCACATCGTGAAATGGAATCTCAATTTCGACTTCGTGCTCCACCATAGAATCAACTGCTGGCCGTCATCCTCACCGAAAGCTATTATTCATCGATTCGAAATCCTGTCACGAACCGGCAAACCCCCGACCATGTCCAACCGCTTAACGGCCGCCGAACTTGAGATGGCCAACCTACTCGTCGAAGCGCTGAATCTAGAGGATATCGCCGCGGCGGAAATTCCGGCCGAAGGCTATCTTTTCGGTCATGACGAAGACAGCCTGGGCCTGGATTCGATCGATGCGCTCGAAATCGCCCAGGCCATCGCCCAACGCTACCAGGTGCAGATTCGCGCCGACGACGAGAACAACAAAGCCATTTTCCGCTCATTGCGGTCCCTGGCGGAGCATGTGGCCGCGCACCGACCCGTCTGAACGATGTGGTATCTCTGGCTCGCCTATCCCGTTCTGGTCCACGCCGCGGTGCTGAGCCAGGCCCGCTGGCTGGAGGTGGCCGCGCTGGTCTGCCTGCTGGGCCTGGCCCTGGCAGCACCGCTGCGGCGCAGGCGCGCCTGGGCCTGGGCCACGCTTTGTTTTGGCGCGGTCATGGCCACCGGTTTCAGCCATTCCGGCTGGGGCCTGTACTTCCTGTTTCTGCCCCCGGTCCTGATCAACAGCTTCCTGTTTCTCCTCTTCGCCCAGAGCTTGCGCGCCGGGCAGGTTCCGATCATTTCACGCGTTGCACGCCATATTCGCGGCGAGCTGCCCGACGAACTGGCCATCTACACACGACATCTCACCCAGTTCTGGGCGCTGCTGTTCGCCTGCATGGGGCTCGTCAGCTTGGCATTGGCGCTCCTTGCCGACCCGGAATGGTGGTCGATTTTTACCAATTTCCTCAGCTATCTGATTATCGGCAGCATTTTCATCGTTGAGTTTTTTCTACGCCGGCTGTGGTTTCCGAACCAGCATCACACGGGACTGGCCGCCTATTTCCGTGGCCTGGTCAGCACCGATATCCGTCGCTTGTGAAGTGGGCCTTGAGTGACGACGGCGGAGCCTTTCTGCGGCCAGAGGGGCGACGCGACCGGCAGACGCTGCATGCGCTGGCCCGCGCGCTCGCGGCCCAGGAAGACTTCAAGAGCCCGGTCATCAATGACTGCGGCAGGCGCGAGGAGTTTGCCGTAGTCCTGTTGGCCAGCGGCCTGTGTGGTCAGCCCTGTTTGTTGCCTGGCAGTCCGGCACCGGGCGTGATCGCTGACCTGCAAAGCCGCTATCCCGGCGCACGCCACCTGCGCGCGCTGCCGCCGCTGGTCCCAGCGGGCGGCGCCACGACGCCGCTGAACCTGGCTGAGGACACGATCGCAGTCATTGCCTTCACCTCCGGCAGCACCGGAGCCCCCAAGCCCATTGCCAAGACCTGGCGCGCTTTGCGCGGGACTGCATCGCGCCTCCAGCAAGCCGCAGGCTGGACGGCCAAGTCCCCTCCGCACATCGTGGCCACCGTACCCGCGCAACATATGTACGGCCTGGAAACCTCGATTTTGAGCGTACTGAACGGGTCATGCGTGGTCGACAATGCGCGGCCGTTCTTCCCCGCCGATATTGCCGCCCATCTGTCCGCCCTGCCGGAACCCCGGGTACTGGTGAGCACGCCGCTGCATCTGCGCGCGATCCTCAAGAGCGCGGTCAGGCTGCCGGCTTTGAACCAGATCATGTCAGCCACTTCGCCTCTGACAGCTGAACTCGCGTCGGAACTCGAACAGCGTTACGGCTGCCAGATCTGCGAGATCTACGGCAGCACAGAAACGGGCGCAATCGCCAGCCGGGCCCCCACGCAGGCAACGCGCTGGACGCTATTTCCCCGGGTGCGTTTCCGCGCGGACGGACATGGCCTGCTCGACAGCGATCACCTGCCCGCCGGGGCCGGCCTGCAGGATGACATTGAAATCCTTGATAAACGACATTTCACCCTGCTTGGACGACCTGGAAACATGCTGAAGGTCGGAGGCAAGCGCTACAGCGTCGATGCCCTCACCGCGAAGCTGCAAAGCATCGCTGGCGTGGAGGATGCCGTCGTCGTGGTTCCGCCTGGCCAGGACCGACCGGCGGCCTTGGTGGTGGCACCGGGTCTCAGCCCGGGCGCCATACGCGAGGCCCTGAAAGGCCAGTTTGACGCCGTTTTTCTGCCACGGCCATTGCGCATGGTTGCGCATATTCCACGCTCGGATACCGGCAAGACGCGGAGCCAGGATCTGCTGGAATTGCTGGTGACCTGACCCGCAGGCTGCACCAGATCGCT
>JBFIIN010000324.1:0-4532 GCA_041601225.1 Oceanococcus sp. | reverse complement strand
TGCGCGCGCATGATGGGTTCAATCTCCGCATGCAGGGCGTGATAGCGGAAAAAGGGCACGCGCGGAAACAGGTGGTGAATGGAATGCAGGTTCTGGCCAAGCCAGAACCATTCCAGCGGCTTCATCCAGGCCGGCATGATCAAACTATTGGTATTGCGGTAGCGCGCTGAATCCGAATAGGGCCGATGGGGCCGATAGGCAAACCAGTACGCCGTAAAGAAACCGCCCAGCAGATAGCCCGACACCAGCAACAGCACTGTTCCTTCGCGCGCGACCAGCAGCGCGAAGGCCAGCCGCCAGCCCAGCGAGAGCACCATCTCGGCAACATAGGTTAATCGTTCGCGGAGCGTGGCGGACGCCCAGCACTCACGAACCAAGAAACTGTTCTGCACCCACAGGAATCTGCAGCCCGTAACAACCAGCGCGAGCGGACCGTCGCCCATCTCTTTCACCACGAAGTCCGGGTCCTTGTCCGCCTGGTTGGTGTAGCGATGGTGGGTGAAATGCTCAACTTTGTGCGAGGCAAACGGCACCATGATCAGCGGCGCCATCAAGTATCCGCAGAGCGTGTTCAAGGCCTCCCAATGCTCGAATCTGCCATGAATATTGCCGTGCACCGCTTCGTGGAGTGGCGTATAGGACATGTAAGTCAAAGCGCCATAAAGAAAAACCGCGACAATCCAGGGCGTAACGCCCGTTGCGAACAGATACAGATTGGCGACGAAGCCGGTCAGTACCAGGACAGTCAAAACCACGGTCGGCCAGGCCAGACCGCCCATGTGGGCCTTGGCTGCGCCTATGGCCTGCCTATTGAGCGCACTCAAATCTTGCTGCATGGTGTCACCGTGATCCGCCAAATTGAAAGCACAATCTATCTTCCGGACGGGGCCAGCGGGAGCGCATTGCCGGCCTGTCGCCGTGCATTTCCGGCCAGCAGTGCCCGCTAAGTGGGCGACCAATGTCGACCCCGGACATCCTGCACAACATTGCGATCAGCCAGGTCATGGTCAATTTCGCCGCCCGCTATGGCATCGACACCGACACCTGCCTATTGGCCACGGGCATCAACGCCGTCCAGTTGCAAGACTCCAACGCCTTGGTCACCCGCGATCAGGAAATGCGCTTGATCGAAAACCTGATTCTGGCCTTGCCGGATGTGCCGGCCCTGGGCTTTGAACTGGGTCTGCAATACAAGCTCGCGACCTTCGGCAGTTGGGGTTTTGCGCTGCGAACAAGTCGCAGCTTGCATGACGCCACCCAGCGCGGTCTCAAGTATCTGCAGCTGAGCACCGTCTACTGCCGCATTTCGCTAATCCAGGATGCGCAGGAATTCCAGCTGCGGGCTGACCCCGATGCGATTCCGGCCCATCTACGCCAGTTTTTACTGGAGCGCGATACGGCGACCGCGGTCAATTTGCTGCAGGAATTGAGCCTTAGCGGCATAGCAATCAAGCGCCTGGATTACAGCGGTCCCGCCCCGCCCTACGCCGCCCGCATCGAGGAGCTCAGCGGCATTCGTCCTTGCTATGGTCGCGCGCATAATGCGCTGATCATGAGCCGCGAAGACGCCGAGATTCCCCTGCCCATGTACGACGCCCAGCTGGTGCGCATGCTCGAGGATCAGTGCCGCAAGCAGCTGGAACGCCGCCAGATCGCGGGCGTCGCTGGCCAGGTTCGGCAGCAGCTCTTGGGCCGCTGTGGCTTGATCGCCAGTTTAGAAGATGTCGCCCCGGCCCTGGCCATGGCACCGCGCAGCTTGCGCCGCAAGCTCGAAGAAGAAGGCACGAGCTTTAGGCAGATCCTCGAAACCGAGCGCCAGCAACTGGCCGTGCAACTCCTGCGTAACACCGACATGAAATTCGACGAACTGGCCTACCAGGTGGGCTACCGTGATACCGCCAGCTTCACCCGGGCCTTCCGGCGCTGGTTTGAGCAATCGCCCAGTGAGTATCGCAAGGCGCAGACGAGCTGAGCGCGCCGCTTGGCGCCTGTAGCCAAGACCCGCATCCCGCACCTGGGACAACTTCGCGATATCGCCTCGCGTGATGTCGAACTTTCCGAAAGTGGCCACGCCCGCGCAAGCAGGTGACGCCTCTTCGAACCAACGGGTTGGGCCTGGGGATTTCGCTTCGGATACCACCCGTGCCCCCATCCTGGGAGCCGTTTCTGGCTCTGCTGACAGCTGCCCGAAATCGCGCAAGGTGCGGAGCTCAGCGCACACGACTTCGCCCTATTTCATGCGAAATTGCCGGCCCCGGCCGGAGGGATTCATGGATAGTCTTTGCCTTGCTTTCCCCTCTGGATAGCCCGCCGGAGCCTGCCTGGCGGGCGCCGTCAAGCAGCGAGTCTGAACTCGCGGCGCGCAATCACGTCCGCGCCACGGCCTGCGGCAAGCTCAGACGCATGAGCTTGGACAGGGTCGTACCGAGCTGACGCCCAAAGGAATGGCTGTTGTAGGGCAGACGGAAACGCGTGGCGAGGGCTTCCACCCGCGGCGCCAGCTCGGGATAGCGATTGCTCGGCAAATCCGGGAACAGATGGTGCTCGATCTGATGTGACAAATTGCCGGAGAGCACGTGGAACAGCCGCCCGCCCCGGATGTTGCAAGAGCCCAGCAACTGCCGCAGATACCAGTGGGCACGATCCTCGCCCTCCACGATCGACGGTGAAAAATGGTGAACATCGGCCGGAAAATGGCCGCAAAAGATAATTACGAAGGTCCAGATGTTGCGCAGGACGTTCGCGCAGATATTGGCCAGCAACACGACAACGAACACTTGCAACAAACCCGGACCCACGCCGGAAATCGCGAAGGGCGCCGCGAGCCCAACGCCCAGCAATGGCCACAGGACCGCATCCTTGAGACTTTGCAAGCCCACCTTGCGCCGAATCGCCTGCCACAGTGGCCTGGCTTCATTCCAGGATTTCTTGCCAGACAGCAGGCGATTGATTTCCAGATCGTGCAAGGCAATAAACCACTCGAACAGCAGCGCCATCAGCACGGTGTTGAGCGGCTGCAGCAAATAAAAGGGATGCCAGCGCTGGCGCGCGGTAACCCGCAGCATGCCGTAACCGACATCCCGGTCCCGCCCCAGCACATTGGTCCAGGTGTGGTGCACCACATTGTGGCTGTGCATCCACTGGTCCGAGGGACAGCCGTGGTTCCACTCCCAGGTGCTGGACTGGATCTGCGGATCTTTCATCCAGTCCCACTGGGCATGCAAAACATTGTGCGCGACTTCCATGTTTTCCAGAATTTTGGCCACCGCCAGGCAAAGAACCCCCAGGGCCAGCACGCTCCAGAACGACGCCGGGCCGGCGAGCCCATGATTCCAGACCGGCAGTAACAAGATACTGCCAAAGATCAGGACCCTGCCGGCAACGCCGATGCGGCGCTGGCTGCCGATCACCCGCAGGATATAGCGCCGATCACGCTCGCCGCGTGAGGCCAGCACTTCATCGCGCATGGCATCCAGCTCGCGACCGAATTCCGCGATCTGCTCGTCAGTCAGATGGGCCGTGGCGGCAATTTTCTGACAGGGGTTCATAGTTCGATCTCACAGTCGCCAGCCGCGGCGCAGACACAGGTCTGGATGCGGCTACCGGTTTCGTTGATCAGGCTGTTGTCCCGCAGATCACGGACGCAGCCGGTCAGCAGTTGCGCAGTACAGGTATGGCAAATGCCCATGCGGCAGCCATGTGGGGGATTCAGACCGGCATCTTCCGCCACACGCAGCAGCGGCGTCACCGCATCGGCCGCAACCTCCTGGCCACTCAGGGCAAAACGCACCCGCCCCCCGACCGCCTCTTTGGGCGGCACCGAGAAATCGGCGAGAAAGCGTTCGATATGCAGGCGCCGGCTATCTCCCCGCTCGGCAAAATGCGCCTCCAGGGCCGCCAGCAGACCCGGCGGGCCGCAGGCATAGACCTCGCGTTCCGCCCAGTCCGGACACAGCCGCTGCAACTGCTCCGCGCTGAAGTAGCCCTTGCTCTGCTTGTCCTCGCCGTAATCATGGGTGTAGATCGACCGCAGCTGATAACGCGATTGGCTCGCCGCCATCTGCTGCAATTCGCCGCCAAAGATCACGTCAAAATCATGCGGCGCATAGTGAATGTGGCAGGCGTCCGGCAGGCGCTGCTGGGCGATCAGGCTGCGCAGCATGCTCATCGCCGGGGTGATGCCACTGCCCGCGGTGATGAACAGCGGCCGGACCGGCACGGCGTCGGGCAAGAAAAAATCGCCCTGGGGCAAGCCCACCGGCAGGTAATCACCCACCTTGATATTGCGTACCAGGTGATGGGAAATCCGGCCGCCGGCAATCGCCTTGACAGTAATCGTGAAGCAGCCGTCGCGCCGTTCCGGCGGCGAGGAAATCGTATAGGTCCGCGAGTACTGTCGCCCATCAACACTGACGCCCACCCGCACATGCTGGCCCGCCCGGTGACCGCGCCAGTTGCGGCCGTGCTTGAGGGTCAGGGTTCGCGCGTCGCGGGTTTCATCCCAGACCGCCACCACGCGCGCCTGCAACTGG
>JBFIIN010000323.1:0-4539 GCA_041601225.1 Oceanococcus sp. | reverse complement strand
GGCCGTTTGCGGGCTGCATGCTCGGTTATTTTGGCGCCGAAGTCATCAAGGTGGAGCCGCCCGGAGGCGATCCGCTGCGGCGTTGGCGCGAACTCCATGGCGATACCTCGTATTGGTGGTACAGCCTGGCGCGTAACAAGAAATCCGTGTGCATCGACATGAAAGACGTCGCCGGCCAGAAGCTGGTGCGTGAACTGGCCTTGCAGTCGGACGTGTTGATCGAGAATTTTCGGCCGGGTGTGATGGAGGAATGGGGCCTGGGTCCGGATGCACTCAAAGCCGACAACCCGGGGCTGATCTACAGCCGAATTTCCGGCTATGGCCAGACGGGACCCTATGCCAACAAGCCGGGGTTTGCCTCGGTCTGCGAAGGTATGAGCGGATTTCGCTATCTCAACGGCTTCCCCGGTGAGGCGCCGGTGCGGACCAATCTGTCGATCGGCGACACGATCGCGGCTTTGCATGCCGTCATTGGCATCCTCCTCGCGCTCAATGCGCGCCCGCGTGAAGGCGGGCAGGTGGTGGATGTCGCCCTGTACGAATCCATGTTCAATTTGCTGGAAGGCGTGGTTCCCGAATACAGCGGCGCGGGAGTCATTCGCCAGCCGGCAGGCACCACCGTAACCGGAATCGTGCCCACCAATACCTATCGCTGCGCGGACGGTAAATATGTGGTGATCGGCGGCAATGGCGACTCCATATTCAGACGCCTGATGGTGGCCATCGGTCGCGACGATTTCGCCGCCCATCCTGGCATGGCCGACAACGCCGGGCGAGTGGAACACGAAGCTGAGATCGATGCGGCGCTGGCAGCCTGGTGTGGTGAACATGGGGCCGCCACGGTCATCGAAAAGCTTGAGGCCGTTCGGGTGCCAGTCGGTCCGATTTACGATGTGGCGGACTTGCGCGCCGACCCCCATTGTCAGGCGCGTGGTTTGTTTGAAGAGGTGGCGCTTGCCGGTGAGCAACTGGAATTGCCAGCCCTGTTGCCGCGCCTGGCGGGCACGCCCGGCGCCACCCGTTGGGCGGGGCCTGCAATAGGTGCGCATACCGACGCCGTGCTGACCGAATTGCTCGCGCTTACAGCCACTGAAATCGACGCGCTGCGTGCGCAAAGCGTGGTTCAGTAACTACGCAGTCCGCGCCATCCGGGCATTGCGATACGCGCGGCGAATCAGCAATCTTGCAGGTCCACCCTGGCAACGCCGGATAAGCGATGAGCCTGCTCCAACTCCCCCATGCCCGACCGCACATCTTGCTTTTTGACTGGCATGCGACTTTGGTCGACACCCTGGATGCCATGTATTCGGCCGTCGACGACGTCATTCCGCGGCTGATCGAGCAGGGCCTGGAGGCGCGCATGGTCAAGACCGGCGATTGCAAGACGGTGGAGGACGCCAAGCTGATCAAATACGTACGCGAGCATCATTGCCTGCATCCGCGGATCAAGGCCGATCGCAAGGTCTCGCGTACCGATATCTTCGAATTGCTGTTTGGTGACGATCAGCAGGCCAAGACCCGGGCGCATCACATTTTTGACGAGGCCTACCGCACCCACTTCGGTGCGGTGTTCCCGCTGGAACCCAAACTGCGGGAAACCCTGCAAATCTACCGGGACCTAGCCCTGCCTCTCGGGGTGCTTTCCAATCGCAAACGCGAATTCATGGATTACGAGCTGCGGCATGTGGATGGTGATGACTGGTCCGATCTGTTCGACACCATGGTCTACGGAGATGATGTGCCCCGGCGCAAGCCCTTCCCGGACCAGATCCTCAAAGCTCTGGCGGAATTGCGCGCGAAGCCCGACACGCATTGCTGGTATGTGGGCGACAGCACCACCGACGTCATTGCCGCCAAGCAGGCCGGGGTGACGGCCATTTTCTATAACGGTGCGGACTGGCCGCAGAGCTGGCTGGACAAAATCTTCCCGGGAACACCACGGCATCCACACAAACCGGATGCCGTGGTGGCCAATTACCGTGAGCTGACGGAAATGGTGTGGGCCTTCTGGACCCGATCAGCGCAGGTCTGAGTTCACTTGATGCGTGACCAGAAGCGAAAGGCGCCCGCCTTGCCGCTGGCAGCAAGCCGGAACCGGTAGGTCGCGGCCCGGGCGTCGTTCCAGATCAGGGCCTGGTCGTCATCGTCACCAAACGAGCGCATGACCGAGTTCCACGAATCACCGTCGCGCCGATCCATATAGATCACGAAATCACTGTTGTCCTTGCCCCGCAGCCAGGCCGCGAAATCCCGTTCCCGGTCGGTTTTCACACCGGCGCTGGAGGGCACAAGAATCTGGTCGCCAACGGCCAGATGCCCCTGCACCGCATCACAGTCGTCGCAGGGCGCGTTGGCGCTGCCGACATTCAAGGTGAACTCGCCGCTGTCGACTTTTTCGCCCCGGGTGACCGTCAGTCGGACTTTGTAATCCTGGGGTTCAGCATAGAGGTGGCTGGGGCTGGCTTGGTCGGACGTGCTGCCATCGCCGAAGCGCCAAAGCAATTTGTCGGAATCTGCGACGTTGTGGGCCAGGAACGTGCAGTTCATGCCCGCGCAGCTGACCACAAAGGAACTCAGACCATTCGCTGGCCCGGGTTCGCCGTTTTCCGGCTGCCCGGGCTGTTCCGGTGTGCCCGCATCGTCGCCAGGCTTGGCGGGAGGATTGCCGCCCTGGTCCGGTTTGTTGCCCGGCTCCTTGCCCTCAGCGGGCGGAGCCGGTTGCGGTTTTTTTGCGGGGGGTGCTCCCGCAGGCTGCTGCAGCAGGATATTGGTCGATCCGGCGCCGGGATCAGACACCGCCTTGCTCACGCCACTGGTTTGCAGATATTTGAACAGCTCAGCCGGCTTGGCGTTTTCATTCATGCCCAGATACACCGCCGCGACACCGGCGACGTGCGGGGAGGCCATGGAAGTCCCGCTGATCGTGTTATTGGCCGTGTCGCTGGTATGCCAAGCTGAGCTTATGTCGCTGCCGGGCGCGAACAGATCCACGCATTTGCCCTTGTTTGAGAACGAGGAGCGCTTGTCTTCCTTGTCGGTGGAGCCGACGGTCAGCGCGGTGTTCAGCCGCGCCGGCGAGCTCTGGCAGGCATCGGCGTTGTCGTTGCCGGCCGCCACGGCGTAGAAGATGCCCGCGGCGATGGAATTGCGCACCGCTTCGTCGAGCGCATCCGAGGCGCCACCGCCCAGACTCATGTTGGCGACGGCGGGCATTTTCACGTTCTTGGTCACCCAGTCCACGCCCTCAATGACACCCGAGGTTGCGCCGGAGCCCTGGCAATCCAGCACCCGCACGGCGTGCACGGTCGTCTTTTTGGCAACGCCATAATTGGTGCCGGCAACTGTGCCGGCCACATGCGTGCCGTGACCGTTGCAGTCTTCGGGATCCCCCGGGTCACCACTGTTGCCACCGCCACCGAGCAAACCTTCCAGTACGGTGCCGACCGGTCCAAGAATCTTGAACATGCCGTCGCTGGCCCCGGCTACGTTGTAGCCCTCGCCCATACGGCCCTTGAATTCGGTATGGGTGCTGCGCACGCCGGTGTCGATGATGTAGGTATGGACGCCCGCGCCGCTGCCGCTGGCTTCGAACTTGCCGTCCAGGGGCAAGCTGGGCTGGTCCAGGCGATCCAGGCCCCAGGGGGTGGCCGTGCCTTTTACCTTGGAGTCTTGTTCGACATAGCGCACGCCCGGCTTGGCGGCCAGCAAACCGGCCTGTTGCGCCGTGCCCTGGATGACGAAGGCGCGCAGCACCCGCTCATAGACCAGATCCGCTTGCAAACCCAGCGGCGCCAGAAGCTGCTGGGCGACTTTCGCCACCGGTAGCGAGCCGTTGTCGAGCACCACGATGTAGCGGCCGGGGATGGATTCGCCGGGCTGGCGCACCGGGCCCAGCTGCGCGGCGGACGGCACAGCCTCCTTCAGGCCGGGCAGTTTGATGGCCTGACTGGCGCCAGGGGCCAAAGACGCCGCGAGGGCGAGAACAAATAGGGGCCAACGCTTGGGCATGGTCATGCTCCGTGATCGGGATCTGGGTTTGGGATTCAATGCAACGCGCGCGACGTCGCTTGGTTGACTCGGAATGTCCATGGGAATTCAGTTTGCGCTACTCAAGCAGCCGCAAGGGATGCATGCCATTGACCATGCCCATGAAGGGCTTGTGGATGGAATAGCCGAGCAACTGGCGGATGCGCGGGCTGCAGCGCCGCGCGGTGGCGCGACTGACTGACAAGGCGTAGTTCTCCTGCTGGCGGCACCACGGCACGCAGTATTGGGCCGTGAGGCACATGCGCGCCGCCGGGCTGTGGTTCGCGCCCGCATGATGCCAGAGCGTGCCCAGAAACAGCAGCATGCTGCCCTGGGGCATGGTGGCCTTTATGGCCTGCTGCTGCTCGGCCGCCGTTGGCGCGTGGTCATCCCAGCGGTGGCTGCCGGGGAGCACGACCGTCGCGCCATTGTCCGCGGTGAATTCATCGAGCGCGAAAATCGTCGCGGCTCCCAGGGCAGCGCGCGGGCGCGGCAGGGGATAGAAGCCATCAT
>JBFIIN010000322.1:0-4559 GCA_041601225.1 Oceanococcus sp. | reverse complement strand
GGTCATGAAACCCGCGCCGGCATCGATAGTTGCGGTAACAACATGACGCGTCAGCGTGCCGCCCAGGGGATTGCCCCGGATGGTGTTCGTGACGGGCACATTGTCAATCGCGAAATTACCTTGGGCGTCTGTGGTGGCCGTGAAGCCACCGATGCTCACAATCGCGCCATCAATAAAGTTGCCGTTGTTGTCGAGCACTGCGCCTGTGACCGTGCCTTTCGGCGCTGTCACTCGCACTGCATTACCGGACGTCGTGGACGTACTATTGCTGGTTGAGAGATCACCCTCTACCAACCCGTCACACGCGGCCAGCCCCAGTCCAAGCGCGGCCGCAAGAGCGACCCTGCTGCGAAAGCGCAACAGGCTTGGCTTGAAACGCTTCGCCGTTACCATTGCTATTACTACTCCTTTGAAAACCCCAAAAAACAAACGATTAGCTCGCCGGCCTCGCCGGCCTCGACCTCGTTCAGTTAAGCCCGAGACCAGCCAGAACCCCCCTGGCCGCCAATCTGGGCGACGCCAGTGTACCGCACGAAATTAAAAGAAAACAAGCAAAACAAGTGCATAGCGCAACAAGTTAAGATTAACTCCCTCCTAATTTTGGACGGTGCGCATGCGCCGCCAGACGGCGAACTTCATTGAAGCCGACTGGAAGCGCTCCCCCGGGCCGCAGTAACGACCCACGAACATGGACCACAAACCCAGGAGATGCCCGGCTTGCAATTCATGAAAATTCTGTTCACTCCCTGACATGCAATTGCTGACTCATTCATGCCGCAAGCTACATTACAACATTATTGTTAGCGTTCAACAACAAGCACGGACCCATTTTGCTCACCGCCTTTCTTGCCGCCGCAATCACTTTCGCCCAAGCCGACGCCACGGTTTCATGTCCCGACAGCATTCCGGTGCTGCGCTATGAAATCGTGGATCGGCGCCCTCACGATCCCGACGCCTTTACCCAGGGTCTGGTTTTGCGGGCGGGTATTCTATACGAAAGTACAGGTGGTTATGGTACTTCCTCGTTGCGGATTGTCGATGTGGCCAGCGGCCGGGTCTGGCGACGCCGTGATCTGGCGAGAGATCTGTTTGCGGAAGGGATGACGCGACTGGATAACGAGATCTGGGTGCTCAGCTGGAAATCGGGGGTCGCGCGGGTATTTGACCCGCAGCAGCTGCGTGCGATCCGCCAGTACACCTATTCGGGAGAGGGCTGGGGGCTGACGGACGACGGGCGCGTGTTGATAATGAGTGACGGAAGTTCGACGCTGCGATTTCGCGACCCGCGGGACTTCTCGGTGATCCGCAGTCTGCGCGTGCGGGCAGGCGACACGCCGGTCGGCCGCCTCAATGAGCTGGAATCTGTCGGCCGGCATATCTATGCCAATGTCTGGCTGACCGACCGGATAGCGCGAATTGACGCGGGCAGTGGCTGCGTCGACGGCTGGCTGAATCTGCAGGGGCTGTTACCGGCAGCGCAACGCAAGCCGCCGGTGGACGTGCTTAACGGCATTGCCTACGATCGCGCCACTGAAATTTTCTACGTGACGGGAAAGCGGTGGCCCACCCTGTTTCTGATTCGATTGATCCCGTGATGGTCGGCGACCCGCGGCGCGCGCAACTGGAGTCGAACAAGCTCGCCAAGCGCTTGCGGCGTCAGATCGGTCAGGCCATTGAGGACTACCGCATGATCGAGGCAGGCGACCGGGTCATGGTCTGTCTTTCCGGCGGCAAGGACAGCCATGTTCTGCTCGACATGTTGCTCAAATTGCAGGCCAGCGCACCGATCGATTTTGAAATTCTGGCGGTGAATCTCGATCAGAAGCAGCCCGACTTTCCGGAGCACGTCCTGCCCGAATACCTGAGCCAGCTCGGGGTAGACTTTCGGATTCTGGAACAGGACACCTACAGCGTCGTGAAACGGGTGGTTCCGGAAGGGAAGACTCAATGCGGGCTCTGTTCGCGTCTGCGACGGGGAGCGCTTTATTCTTTCGCCGCGGAACAGGGGTACAACAAGATCGCGCTTGGCCATCACCTGGATGACATGGTGGAGACCCTGTTCCTGAATATGTTCCACGGGGCCAGGCTGGCGGCAATGCCACCCAAGCTGCGCTCCGATGATGGTCGCAATATCGTTATTCGGCCCTTGAGTTATTGCCGTGAAACGGACCTGGCCCGGTATGCCCGCGAGCGCAGGTTTCCAATCATTCCCTGCACCCTGTGTGGCTCGCAGGCTAATCTGCAGCGCCAGCACATCAGGCAGATGTTGAACGAGTGGGAGCGCGTTCAGCCGGGCCGCACGACGCAGATATTCCGGGCTATGCAGAACATCGCCCCCTCTCAGCTGGCGGACCGCAGCTTGTTCGATTTCGAGAGCTTCGGCAATCCCGGAGGCCAGCCCATACACTGGCTCGTCCCAGAATCCGCCGCTTAGAGATGAAAGCGTGATGGGCGCCTGTGCGGTCTGCTGTCAGTTTGGCGGCTCAGGCCGGCCAGGCTTTGCTGTAGACCGTGAGCAGGCTTAGCCTGACCGCTTGAGTGGCCGGCTCCATGTGCCGGCTTCCGGCCACTGCTCGTCCCCTGCGGACCGAATATGAACACGCCCTCCGCAAGAGTGACCCTCTCGTATGCCAAGCCCCACCGGACGGCGCAGCGGCAGGTCGATCCCTCCATTCAGCGACCCGCTTGCCGCTCGGTCCATGCTGACGCTCCGGCATGGTGGTGAAATTCAGGGCCCGGCTGAGGAAGTCACCGAGCTGTCGGCGCCGCTGCCGGAACTTCATCAATCGCTGATTCGAGCTCTTAACCGGCGCAGGCAGAAGCAGATTGCCGGCGAACTGCAAGCTCGCGAAGCGGTGTTTGTCATCATTGGTGTCAGTCATTCGATTGCGCCTGACCGCCTGTCGTCGCAGTTGGGTGATGCCGGTTACACCGTGGTGCGCGGGCTGGCGGGCCAGTTCGCGAGTGCCTGGTCAATGCCGTAAACTCCCGCGCCCCCTTACCCGATGTTCGCCGATGTCCTCCGCCGCTGACCAGGCCGCCAAGCGCCGCACTTTTGCGATCATTTCTCATCCCGATGCCGGCAAGACGACTTTGACCGAAAAGTTGTTACTGTTCGGCGGTGCCATTCAATTGGCTGGCACGGTGAAGGGCCGCAAGGCCGCCCGCCATGCCACTTCCGATTGGATGCAGATGGAACAGGCGCGGGGAATTTCCGTGACAACCTCGGTCATGCAGTTCTACCACCGGGGTCGGGTCGTCAACCTTCTGGACACACCTGGCCATGAAGATTTCTCCGAGGACACCTACCGCACCCTGACCGCTGTCGATTCTGCTTTGATGGTGATCGACGCAGCAAAGGGCGTAGAGCCGCGCACCATCAAGCTCATGGAGGTCTGCCGGCTGCGGGATACGCCGATCATCAGCTTCATCAACAAGCTGGATCGCGAAGGGCGTGAACCACTGGAACTGATCGATGATATCGAATCGGTGCTGAAGATCCGCTGCATCCCTGTGACCTGGCCGATTGGCATGGGCAAAGGTTTCAAGGGCGTTTATCACCTGCGTGAGGACCGCGTGTATCTGTATCGTGGCGACAAGTCGGGCAAGTTGGGCGCTCTGGAAACGCTTGACGGTCTGGACCGCCCGGCAGCCCAAGCGATCCTGGGCGACCTTCGCGATTCTTTCATGGAAGAGATCGAACTGGTACGCGAAGCGGCTGGCGAGTTCAATCTGGAGGATTACCTCGCGGGTCGCCTCACCCCCGCCTTCTTCGGCTCAGCCATCAACAATTTTGGAGTGGGTAATCTGCTGGACGCCTTCGTCGAATGGGCGCCGGCGCCTTTGCCACGCGAGGCTGACAGCCGCCAGGTTGAAGTCGGTGAAGAGCAGCTGAGCGGTTTCGTTTTCAAAATCCAGGCCAATATGGATCCCAAACACCGGGACCGCGTGGCCTTCATGCGGGTTTGCTCGGGCAGCTACCGCCAGGGAATGAAGCTGTTCCACGTGCGCTTGGGCAAGCAGGTCCGGGTGGCCGACGCCGTGACCTTCATGGCGGCCGACCGGGAGCGGACCGCCGAAGCCTGGCCCGGCGATATCATCGGTTTGCATAATCACGGCACAATATCCATTGGCGACAGTTTTACCGAAGGCGAGAGCCTGCGTTTTGGCGGCATTCCGAATTTTGCGCCTGAGCTGTTCCGGCGGGTCATTCTGGCCGAGATGGCCGCCAACCCGCAGACTCTGGACCAGTTGGACACCCTCGACGCATTGCATACCCTGTCTGTCGACCAGGGCATCGTCACCCCGTACTCGTCGATGATCGTTCTGGTCACCGAAGCGCAGGAACGCCAGCTCGACCGCCTTGAAAATCAGGCTGATCGCTTTGATCGCGAATTTGAGGCCATCGGTGACACGCTGGCTCCGGTGCCGATTACGGGCGTGCCGGAACCCTACGAATGGCTGCTTATCGCCCTGGCCCTGGGGATGTTGGGATGGCTCTTCAGACGACAGATTAGAGACCAGAGACTAGAGACCGGAGACTAGAGACCGGAGACTGG
>JBFIIN010000321.1:0-4561 GCA_041601225.1 Oceanococcus sp. | reverse complement strand
AGGCGCAGGCGCGCCATGGCCGCGATCCACCATTTGGTCGGATCGAACTGCCACCAGCGGATGCCGTTGCGATAGTCATACTGAAAGATATGGTGATAGTTGTGATAGCCCTCGCCCCAGGTAAACAACGCAAGCAGGTCGTTATCGCGGGCCGTGTTGTCCTTGGTGTAGGGCTGGCGCCCCCACATGTGGGCCAGTGAGTTGATGAAGAAGGTGAAATGGTGCGACACGACCAGGCGCAGGAAACCCGCGACCAGCACGAAGCCCCACACATCGCCGAATGCCAGGCCCAGAGTGATCGGGATGCCGAAATTGGGGCCAAAGGCGAACCACAGGTAATGGCGGTGCTGACACATCACGACCTTGTCTTCCAGCAGATCCGGCACACGGTCAAATTTGAGTTCGGACGCCGGATAATCTCTCAGCATCCAGCCCATGTGCGAATACCAGAAGCCGCGCCGCGCGGAGTAGGGGTCCTGATCGACATCGTCGACATGGCGATGGTGGTTCCGGTGTCCGGTGGCCCAGGCCAGGATACTGTTCTGTACGGCCATGCCGCCGAAAATCGCATACAGCCATTTGATCAGCGGGTGCGCCTTGTAGGCCCGGTGCGCCCATAATCGATGGTAGCCCGCAGTGATCGACATGCCGCTGGCCATAAGCAGAAGACCCGCGCAAATCCAGGCTGCGCCGCTTACGTCGAAATACCACAGGTACCAGGGCAGAACGAACAACACGGGCAGGCTTGTCAGGGCAAACATCAGGGTCGCCGGCCAGTTGATTGGCGGTCTGGATGCATCGGTCATGTGGTAAATCCTCAGCCGCGAATCCGCGGAGTTGGGCGGTAGATGACTGTATATACGATTGTATAGTAATATACCCGGCAAGCTCTCCGCAAACGTTCCGAAGAACATGCAAGAAACGGCCCGTGCCCGAGCAACCGAAGTGCCTGCGCAGACTGCCCGAAACGCCGGACGACGCCCGGAGATCGATCGTGAGCAGATCATCCAGGCCGCCCTGACGTTGGTGGGCCCGAATCGCAGTGTGGCCACCCTGTCGCTGCGTGAAGTGGCACGCGAGGCCGGCATTGCGCCCAACAGCTTCTACCGCCATTTCCGGACGGTGGACGAACTGGCCGTAGCCCTGATTGAGTGCGCGGGTCGCTCGTTGCGCACGATCATAGGCGCAGCGCGGCAACGCGTCGGGCGCGGCCAGAGCGTCATTGGCAGCTCCGTGGAAGTTTTTCTCGCCCAGCTGGATGCCGAGGATCAGTTCCTGCACATTCTGCTGCGCGAGGGCAATGTCGGCTCACGCGAGTTCCGCCAGGCGGTGGAGCACCAGCTCTGCTTCTTCGAGGATGAACTCAAGGTGGACCTGGTGCGCCTCGTCTCCCTGAATGGCGGTGCGGTCCACAATCCGGACGCTACCGCGCGGGCGATGACGCGGCTGGTGTTCGCGATGGGCACCCGGGCGCTGGACATGACGGCCGCCGAACGCAGGGCTCTCGCCGAGGAGACGGTCACCATGCTGCGGATGATCATGGTCGGCACCCTGGCCATGGGTTCCTGAATCCTCACGGCGGCTGCGGCGCGACAAAGCGGATATGGCGCAGCTGCCAAACCAGGCCGGGACATGGCCGCGGACCTAGCAAGCCAGCTGAAACCGCAAGGCCAGTCCAGATGGAATGTTCCAGGCCAGGCCGGGGGCCGCCGGGTCATTCGCGCGTCAGGATTGATCAAGTGCGGCCGCCGCGGTGGTGATCCGGGCCGGGCTGACCCCGCCGCTTCAGCCTGCGCGCGGATCGCGTGCGAATTCGTCCACCAGGGCCTGGACCAGGGGTTTGATGAAATACGCAGACTCCGGCATGACCGTTACCGTAACGCCCCTTTGTTCCAGGGCTTCACGCACCAGCGGACCCACTGCCGCGACGATCGTCTTGCGCCAGCCCTGGTTCAATTCGTCCTGCAGATCGCGCTCTCGGGCGACCTGGAACAGGCGGCGCACCTGAGGTGAACTGGTGAAGGCGATGGCGTTTATCGAGCCAGCGGCAAGCCCCTTGATGAGTTCGACAACCTGGTCGGTTTCGGCGGAGTCGGCATAGCGATAGGGGGCGACGCAGTCCACCGTGGCGCCCGCGGCTTGCAGGTGCTCGACCAGCAGGCGATTGGGTTCATCGCCGTACAGTTGCACACCGACCCGGCGGCCGCTGAGTTTCAGATCGCGCAGGCTTTCAATGACGCCCGCCGTGGTGGGCTGCACAGCACTCAGGCTGCTGCGCAGGCCCAATTCGCGCAGCGCCGCGGCGGGTTTGGGACCGCGCGTCAGACAGCCGGTGGTGCCAAGCCGGGTCACGAAGGCGTCTTCCAGACCGATACGCCGCGCGCGGGCCAGCAGCCGCCGCAGGCCTTCGCCGGTGAGCAGAATCAGCAGATCGACTCCGTTGTCGCAGAACGCGCGCAGCCAGGCATCGACGGATGCGGGCTCAGGCACATCGTGGATTCCCACGAGGGGGCAGGGCCAGACGCGCGCGCCACGCGTCTCCAGCAGGCGCGTGAGCACATCAAGCTGGCGGGTTTCCGGAACGGCGATACAGCGCTGGCTCAGGGCCGTGGTCATTTTGGGGCTTCGCAACAGGTGTGGGAAATCGTCGCGAACGGTAAAGTTCGCGTCCCAACTATTTCACTCTTTCCAGAACTTAGCCAAGGAAATTCAATCATGCCAATCTACAAGGCGCCCGCCAGGGATCTCACCTTCGTCGCCAATGAATTACTCGGGTTCGAGCAGTACCGCGAAGCGGTGGGCTGTCCGGACGCGGATCCGGAGACGCTGGCCGCCATTTTCGAGGAAGCCGGCAAGTTGGCCGAGCAAGTCGTGCATCCCTTGAATCAGCCCGGGGATGAACAGGGCTGCCGTTACGAGGACGGGGTGGTGACCGTCCCCGACGGTTTTCCGGAAGCCTACAAGATGTATGCCGAAGCCGGGTGGTGCGGATTGTCGGTCGAGGCCGAGTACGGCGGCCAGGGCATGCCGGCCCTGTGCCGGTTCCTGGTCAACGAACTGTTTACCGCCGCCAACCATTCCTGGTTCATGTACCCGACCCTTACGGACGGCGCCTATGACGCCGTATTGATCTGGGGCGACGAAGCCACCAAGCAGCGCTACCTGCCCAAGTTCGCCAGCGGTGACTGGAGCGGCACTATGAATCTGACCGAGGCCCACGCGGGTACCGATGTCGGCATGATTCGTACCCAGGCCCAGCCGCAGGCGGATGGCAGCTACAAGATCAGCGGCAGCAAGATCTTCATTTCGGCGGGTGAGCACGAGATGACCGAAAACATCGTGCATCTGGTGCTGGCGCGTTTGCCCGATGCGCCAGGCGGAACCAAGGGCATTTCCTTGTTTATCGTGCCCAAATTTCTGATCAATGACGACGGCAGCATTGGCGAGCGCAACGGGGTGCGTTGCGATTCCATAGAGCACAAGATGGGCATACGCGCGTCGGCGACCTGCGTGATGAACTACGATAATGCCACGGGTTATCTGATTGGTGAGCCCAACAAGGGCTTGCGCGCCATGTTCACGATGATGAACAGCGCCCGCCTGGGTGTGGCCGTGGAAGGCGTGGGCGCCGCGGAGATCAGCTATCAGAACGCCGTAGCCTATGCCAAAGACCGGTTGCAGGGGCGCGCACTGACCGGCCCCGTTGTCGAAGGCAAGCCGGCCGATCCCCTGATCGTCCATCCGGATATCCGGCGCATGTTGTTGCGCATGCGCAGCTTTACCGAAGGTGCGCGGGCGCTGGCCGGCTTCATCGCTTTGCAGATCGACCTGTCCCACAAGCACCCGGACGAAGCGGAACGGGAAAAGGCCGAGGACCTGCTGGGTCTGCTGACGCCGGTCGCCAAATCCTTCTTCACCGACGAAGGCTTCAGTTCGGCCAATCTGGCGGTGCAGGTCTATGGCGGTCACGGTTACATCGTCGAGCACGGGGTTGAGCAGTTCGTCCGCGACGCCCGGATCAGCCAGATCTACGAGGGCGCCAATGGCATTCAGGCCCTGGATCTGGTCGGACGCAAGCTGGCCATGAACGGCGGGCGCGCCGTACGGACTTTCTTTGCGGCGGTTGGCGCAAGCTTGCAGCAGGAAGCAGCAGCGCCGGAGCTGCAGGACTATGTGGTGCCCCTTCAAGCCGCATTCGATTCCCTGCAGGGCGCGACAGGCTGGCTGATGCAGAATGCCATGAACAATCCGAATCATGCGGGCGCGGCCTCGGCGGACTATCTGCGCCTGTTTGCCATCGTCAGCGTGGGCTGGATGTGGTTGCGCAGCGCACGGGTCTGTGTCGACACGCTGACAGCGGGCACCGAGGAATCTGCGTTCTATGAAACCAAGCTCGCCGTGGGGCGCTTTTTCATGGAGCGTTATCTCGCCGAGCACAGCGCCTTGTTGCAGAAGGTGCAGGCGGGCAGCGACGTCATGATGTCATTGGCCGAAGACGCTTTTTAGACACGGGGAATCGAGCGGGTCTTGGCGGCCGCGAACTTTCGAGTTCGCGGCCGTT
>JBFIIN010000320.1:0-4586 GCA_041601225.1 Oceanococcus sp. | reverse complement strand
GCACGCTGGCCGCCGCGCGCGCGCGGCCGCCGATCTCGTTCAATTGTTCCCGCAAGGGGTCCACGGCCTGGGGCCGTGCTGCTTCAACGCTCATGCAAACTCTGTGGAAGTGACAGGGTCACGCCGCGACCCCGAACTCCGGCGCCGCTAGGCGAACCGTCAAGTTTAGCAAGTCTTCCCACGCTCGGCCCGCCGGCGCACTTTTCGCGACCCGATCCAGCCGCGCGGCCATCTGCAACATAGCCTGTGTCGAGGCCACATCATGACGGCCCAACGCCGCCCGAAAACTGCGCACCCGAATCCGCCATATCCCCGCCCGTTCGCAAGCCCGCTCGGAACCGAGCGCCGGCGCATGCAGGGCGGCGGCGTGCAGGCTGCGCAGGTCTCGCGCGAATATAGAGACCAGGACCACCGGCTCGACGCCTTCCTCGCGCAGACGCTGCAAGGTGCGCAAGGCCGCTGGCAAATTTCCGCTCAGGGCAGTGTCCGACAGATCGAATACGGCAAAGCGCGCGCTGTCGGATATGGCGCCACGCATCTGCTCCAGACCAATTTCGCCGCTGAGCTCCAGCAGCGGCAACTTGGCAATTTCCTGCACCGCGGCTAGCAAATTGCCTTCCACCTGATGGCCGAGCCATTGGACGGCCTCGCGGCTAACCCGCAATCCGGCTTTGCGAAGGCGCTGGTCCAGCCAGCCCATCAGCTCGCTGGATTTAAGCGGCCGGCAACTCACCACGACACCCTGGGCGTGCACCTTCTTGACCCAGGCCGCGTCGCGCGGCGGCGCGGCGTCGGTTTGCGCGACCAGCAACAAGGCCGTATCGGCGGGTGGTGCCTTGAGAAAGTCGCCAATGGCCGTGGCGCCGGCGGTTCCCGGCTTGCCGTTGGGCAATTCGATCTCCAGCAGGCGCCGCTCGCAAAACAAGGACATGGCACCGCCTTGCGCCGGCAATTCGGCCCAATCAAAGCCCGCCCCGGGGTGCAGAACGATGCGCTCGGCAAATCCCTGCTCGACCAAGCGGGAGCGTACGGCCGCGGCCGACTCCTGGACCAGCAAGGGCTCATCGCCAATGACCAGGTAAGCCGCCTGCGGCTGGGCTGGCAAACGCCCGGGAAGATCTGTGGCCTGCAGTTGCATGGGCGGATCGTTGTATTCTTGACCGCCCCCGTCAAGAGCCGCCCTGAATATGTCCGCTCGCAGCTTGAGCCGCCTCGACAAATTGCTCGCCGGCGCGCAGCGCAGCCTGCGCGAATTCGACGCGCCCCGGGCCCACAATGCACCCGAGAATTATCCCGCCCGCGGCGGCGACCAGCTGTCGCCACAGCAGCGTCGCCATGTGGCCGGACTGATGCGGGTCAATCACGCGGGAGAGGTTGCCGCGCAGGCCCTCTATCGAGGCCAGGCGCGGGTCGCGCGCGACACAGGCGTGCGGACCCAGTTGCTGACCGCCGCGAACGAAGAGCGGGACCATTTGCAATGGTGCGCCCAGCGCCTGCGCGAATTGAACAGCCAGCCCAGCCGCTTCAGCCCGCTGTGGTTTGCGGGCGCCTATGCGATCGGTGCGGCCGCGGGGCTGGCCGGCGACCGCTGGAGTCTGGGTTTTGTCGCGGAAACCGAACGTCAGGTCGAAGCCCATCTTGAAGGCCACCTGCGCCAGTTGCCGCACAGCGATGAGCGCAGCCGCCAAATCGTGACGCAGATGAAAGCGGACGAACAACGCCATGGTGATGACGCTGTGGCGGCGGGTGGCGCGGACTTGCCTGGCCCAATCAAACGCTTGATGCGGGCGGCGGCCAAAGTCATGACGGGCGCAGCGTACTGGGTTTAGCAGGGATGTGAAAAACTACCTACGTTGCCGCTGCGGCGTTAAAAATGACCTCAATATGTTCATTTACAATCGGTAAACTCCGCTTTCTCGGTCATTTTTGCCTTGCAGCGCCTGCCTCGCCTACGCTTTACACCACCCTGCAGCCTCGACACTACCGCGGCATATTGCGCCCGTAGAAGATCTCCAGGATCTCGTGCTCCACCTTGCGCCGAATCATGCGCGCGTCACGCGTGTTGATGTCCTCCAGGCCTTCGCCGAACAAGTAAGTATCCAGGTCCAGATTCTTGAGGCGCATCTTGGTGTGGAACAAATTCTCCTGGTAGACGTTGACGTCCACCATCTCGTAGCGCTGGCGAATTTCCCTATCCAGATAATCCTGAATGGAATTGATCCGGTGATCGATGAAATGCTTGCGCCCACGCACATTGCGGGTAAAGCCGCGGACCCGATAGTCCATGATCACGATGTCCGATTCCAGGCTGTGAATCAGGTAGTTGAGGGCCTTGAGCGGTGAGATCAGCCCGCAGGTCGATACATCGATATCCGCCCGAAAGGTGCTGACCCCATCGTCGGGGTGACTCTCCGGGTAGGTATGGACAGTGATGTGACTCTTGTCCAGGTGAGCCACCACCGAATCCTTCAGCGGCTCCTCGCAAATCAGCATCGTAACGCTGGCTCCCTGCGGATCGTAATCCTGGTGAGCAACATTCAGGATCGTGGCACCGATGATATTGGCGACCTCACTGAGAATATCCGTCAGGCGCTCGGCGTTGTAGACCTCGTCAATGTATTCGATGTACTCGGCGCGCTGCAGTGCCGAACGGGCATAGCAGATATCGTAGATATTGAAGCTCAGGGACTTGGTCAAATTGTTGAAACCATGCAGCTTCAGACTGGAATTGTGCTTGGCCACTACACGGCACCCTCATTCAGTTCGCGCACCACGCAAGAATGGGTGATGTTCACGCTGGCTTTCAACATGATCGATGCCGAACAGTATTTCTCCGCCGACAACCTGGCCGCCCGCTCCACCTGGGCCGTCTTAAGCCCGTGCCCACTCACCACAAATTCCAGATGCATATCGGTGAAGACCTTGGGGTCGGTGTCAGCGCGCTGACCCTCGACTCTGACTTCACAATCCACCACGGACTGTCGCGCTTTCTTGAGAATATGCAATATATCCACCGCACTGCAGCTGGCCACACCGAGCAATATCAGTTCCATCGGTCGCGGGCCAATATTGCGGCCACCGATCTGTTCGGGACCATCGATGATCAATCCATGGCCGGAACCCGTTTCGGCCGCGAAACTGGCACCGTTCAACCAACTCACTTTGGCCTTCATTTTCCTGTCCTGTGCTGTCCCGCGATCAAAACGCTACACTGCCGGCATGTCTGCCCTGGATGCTCGAGATTTTCTGTCCGATCCGGCGCTGCAACAGTTTGTTGCCCGTGCCCACCGCCGTCGGGTGCCCGCCAAACACACCATCATTCACGCGGGCGACGACCCAACCAGCCTGTATCTGATTATCGAAGGTTCGGTCAGCATACTGGCGGAAGATGATGAGGGGCGCGAAATGGTACTCGCCTATCTCAATGCAGGCGAATTTTTTGGCGAAATGTGTCTGTTTCCGCACCTGGAATCACGCAGCGCGCTGGTGCGTTCACGCACCGAAACCTGGGTGGCTGAACTCAATTACCAAGGCTTTCGCACCCTGGCAGCCGAGCACCCCGAAATGCTGTTCAGCCTGGCCGGTCAATTGGCGGTGCGCCTGCGCGACACCAGCTTGCGACTCGCCGACCTGGCGTTTCTGGATGTCGCCGGCCGCATCGCCCGCACCTTGTTGAACCTGGTTGAAGAACCCGATAGCGAAGACCATGAGCGCGGCAAGGTCGTCAAAATCAGCCGCCAGGAAATCGCCCGCATCGTGGGTTGCTCACGGGAAATGGCCGGGCGGGTGCTCAAATCTTTGGAGCAAGACGGGCTGATTGAGTCTGAAGGCCGAAAAATTCTGGTGATCAAACCACCGAAAACCGGAGATTAGTTCATCCCGCAGGCGGAATTTCGGCCAACCATTGCGCTAAGGCCTCGCCCGGATCCGGCGCCCGCATCAAATGTTCACCGATCAAAAATCCACGGACGCCATGGTCCAGCATGTGCCGCATGTCATCTGACCCGTGAATGCCGCTCTCGGTGACCACGAAGCGATCTGCGGGAATGTGCTCCAACAATTCCAAAGTGGTTTCCAGCCGGGTTTCGAAAGTCCGCAAATTGCGATTATTAATCCCCAGAATGCCGCCAGGCAGCGCTAGCGCGCGCACCAATTCAGGCGCATCGTGGACCTCAACCAGCACATCCATGCCCTGCTCCTGTGCGCAGTGATAGAGCTCGTTCATCTGCACATCGCCCAGGGCTGCCACGATCAGTAGCACGCAATCGGCGCCCCAGGCGCGAGACTCGAGGATCTGATACGGATCGAGCATGAAGTCCTTGCGCAAAGCCGGCAGTCTGGCTGAGGCGCGGGCCAGCTTGAGATATTCAGCCGCGCCCTGAAAAAAATCCCGGTCGGTTAATACCGACAGACAGGCCGCACCACCGATCTCATAAGCATGTGCAAAGCGAGCTGGGTCGAAATCGGCGCGAATCAGGCCTTTGCTGGGCGAAGCTTTCTTGATTTCAGCGATCACCGCAGGCTGGGCCGCCTGCGCCTTGGCCAGCAGCGCCCGCTCGAAACCGCGCGGCGCTTCGATCTGGTCT
>JBFIIN010000319.1:0-4592 GCA_041601225.1 Oceanococcus sp. | reverse complement strand
CGCTGGGCGGCCGGATCAGGCCGGGCAGGACCGCACCCACGTACTCCGAACCGGGCCGGATGCCCTCGGACCAGAGCAGCGGGAAGCCGTAGTTGGCCACGCCGCCCGGGTAGAGGATGCCGCGATACACATCATCGATCAGACCGGACACGGTCACCGCCTTGAGCGCGGGCGGCTGGGTCGCGGCGATCATGAAACCGGTCATGCCGCTGTAGGAGTGGCCCGAGATCACCACCTGGCCATCGGACCAGTCCTGCTGCGCGATCCACTGGATCAGCTCATAGCCATCGATATTGCTGCGCCAGCTGTAGATGTCGAACTGGCCGCCGGAACAGCCGGTGCCGCGCACCGAGGCATGCACGACCACATAGGCGTCGCTGAACATCCGGGTGAGCTGGCGCGAATCGCTGGCCAGGGCCAGCCCGGTCTCCACCGGCTCGTGGAACTCCTCCCCGGTCAGGGGCAGGAAGACGGCATCGGCGGCCTCGCCGATCAGAGTCCGGCCGCGCGCTTCCGAGCCGTCGTAGCCGGACATGTCCAGCACCGTGGCATAGCGCCCCTTGGGCCGGTAGTTGTCGGGGTAGTGAATGCTGATGGCGATCAGCACGCCATCGCTCATCGGCACATAGCGCGTGCCCGGCGGGGGCGCGTGCTCGTCCGCCGTGGCGGCCAGGCCACGGGCGGTGCTGCTGGCCGTGGGGCCGTCTGCGGGGGCGCAGCCCGCCGCTGCGAGCAGGGCCGCAAGCAGGCAGGTCGGGCCTGGAAGTTTGAATCGCATCATCGGTGAAGCCTCTGCAATCATTCGCCAGAGCAACTCAGATCATGCGGGCCCGGGAGCCTGCGGCCCGCCTCAGTGGAAGCCCATCAGCTGCTGGTAGGTGGGCCGGTTCACCCAATGCATGGGGGCCAGATTGGCGCTGGCATCGGGCACGGGTATGAACAGGATTTCCTCGCGTGCCATGCTCACCCCGGACGGGTCGCCCAGGCTGCGCGCGGCGATCTCCAGTGCGCCCCAGACCACCGCCGCGCAGGCCTCCATGGTCGGCCGGTCGCCCAAAGCCGTGGCGCCGCAGTGGCGCTGACGGGTGGGCGAACGGACCGGTTTGCCGAGTGCCATGGCGAATTCGGTCCACATGTGGCCATAGTGCCCATCCTGATAGGCGCTGCCCGCAGGGCCAGGGGCGTTGTCACGGGCGCCGACCAGGCCATCGATGTTGGCGAAGCGGAACACGGCGGAGATCAGTGGACTCCACAGGGCGTCCATGAAGGCCGCTGCGGCGCCGTGGTCATAGTGGCCGTCATTGTCGCCGTCGCGGCGCAGCGCGTGGTGGTTGATCCAGTCGCTCAGCACCGTGACCCAGCTGTCGGCCAGCGCGCTGGGGGCCAGACCGGGGAAACGCTGGGCCAGTTCCAGCGCCAACGGCAGCACATGGGAGCCCCGGAAATCGGTCAGCCCGGCTTCCTCCATCAACTGGGTGATCCGAACCGCATCGATTTTGCGGCCCGCGGCGGCCTCGGTCAGGATCTTGTCTTCCAGCATATCGGCCCGGTACAGCGCCGAGAAATTCCACTTGGTGTCGGCCGCGCCCCAATTCGGGGAATGCTTGTTGTTCCAGCTCACGATGTAATCGCGCGGCGGGTTGGCCGCCTGCGGGTGGTCGGTCTGCGGACGCAGGCCCTGCCAGTCCCAGGCCCCTGTGCCCAGCACCGGGAAGTCGGGGTCCACCGAGGGTTTGCGGACCGGGAACAGGCCGCCGTGGTAGTAGGCAATTTCCGATTCGTTGATGTACATCCAGTTGGTCGACAGATTCATCGGCTGCATGTCGGCAAGAAAATCCGCCGCGGTCGTCGAATGGCCCGTAGCCCACTGGTACAGAGTGACGGCACCATCGGCCTCCTTGAACAGGGTGGTGCGCGCCCGTACCACGGCCACTGCTAGGCTCTCGCCGTCGCCGTCGGTGAGCAGGCCGCGCGCCACCACCGGGCCATGCACGGTGCGCTCAGAGATCAGGTCGGTGATGCCCAGCCGTGCCAGCTCGTCCAGCGGGATCTGTTCCAGCGGCAATTCCTCCAGCGGTAACTGGCCCAATGCGGGCTCCAGATCGGGCACCACGGAGCCGGCCTGGACCTCGGCCAGACTGCGTTTGACCCACCAGTCCATGGCCTTACACTCGCCCTCGTGCAGGTAATGACGGCTGTGCTCGGTTGGCTCGCTACCATCGGGTTCGCACAGGATCTCGACAAAGGTATCGACCATGTCGGAACCGCCGGCGGTCGCGGTCCAGGCGTAATTGCCGGCGCGCCCGATCACCGGCGCGAAACTTAAACCTGGGAAACCCGCGCCGCGGGTGTGCAAAGTTTCGCCATGCAGTTCCAGCTCGAACAGGATTTCCGGCGAGAAGTAGCCCGTTTGGGGGCCGCCAATCATCAGCGGTCGGCCGCTGACCGTGCGACTGCCGCCGACGATCATCGCGTTGGACATGGAACCGCTGCGGCTGAGGTCGATGTGGCCGAGGGCGCCGGACAGTTTGATCCGGTCCCAGCGGATCTGCGCCGCGTCGTTCAGGGCCTGGAACTGGGTCGCCAGGGCGCTGGGCGAGGGCAGGGTGCGGCCGCTGAACAGGTTCTGGATGAAGACCTGCAGGCCGGGGTCGCCTGCGGTGACCCCCAGCGAGGTCGCTTCAGCCTGAATGGCGGCTACGTCGCGTTGCATATAGACAAACCGTTCATCCTCCACATGTACCGGCGCGTCCTGATTGTTGCGGTTGCGGAAATCATCGTAGACCCGGCGTGCATCAGCCTCGCCAAACTGGCTGATCAGAGTCAGCATCTTCGCGGCGTTACCCAGTTCCGCGCCGCCATCGGCGCCGAACATGGCGCGCACCACGGTGGCGGCGGCGACCACATCGCCTTCGGTCCACAAACGCGGGACCACACCCAGCTCGGCCAGGGGATTGGGTAAGGGAATTTCGGCGGTATAGATACCGGTCAGGTAGGTATTGATACCTTCCACATAAGCCTCGACCGCCTCACGGGTTTTCACTCCAGCCTCGCCGTACGCGTCGGCGCGCTCGATCTGCTGTTCGAATTCGGCCGCGGTGTAGGGGTACAGACGCAGCATTTCGGCATCGGCCAGCCAGGCCGGCGCGGTGCCCAGAAGTTCGAAAGCCTCGGCCCGCCCCAGTGCGCGCAAGGCTTCCATCACGGTGAGGCGGTCCTCAGCGGTAACATAACCCGCACCGAAAAAAGCATCGTTATCGGTGTCGCCATAAACCACCGGAATGCCCCAGCGGGCATCCCGCTTGATCACCACGCCCGTCTTGGGGGAGTACGCGCGTTCCACGCCATGACGTTCCTCGGGGTGAAACAGCCCGTCCTTGAAGTAATCGCCGATCAGCTGCTCCGGCGTGAGCGCGGGGTAGCCCTGCACGAGCTTGTCGTACATGGGAATCTCGTCGTGGGCGTGTCTGATGTCGGTGCCCGGCGGCACGATCGTGCCCGCGATGGTGGCGCAATCGGTGGCATTGCTGCCGCCTGCCGCGGCCCGGCAGGATGATTGCTCGGCACGTGCCGAATCGAGCATGTCACGTCCACCGCCACAAGCCACCAGCATCGTGAGCACAACCACCAGACAAATCTTATTCACGCCAGAACTCCAGGACTCGGTTATTGTTTGGCCCGCACAGCGGGCGATCAGGGTGCATCTGCAGGTACGCGATGGCCTGCTCAGCGGTCCCAGTGGCCGGCAAAGGCCGGGCTAGCCCAGCCAGCCGGGTAGGCTGCGGCTGGCAGCTGCTCGCCACCGATAATCGCCTGGCCGGTCTCATCCTGATAACCCAGCCAGTCGATCGCGTCCTGCATGCCCACCGGCGGCAGGCTGTAATCGCAGACGCCGTCGGCGAATACGCCTTCCAGGGTCACCCACTGGGCTTCGCTGAACGGGATCAGGCCGTAATCTTCATCCCGGCTGAAGGGTTTCAGCTGGCAGGCCAGGCTGTCGCCGAACTCAGTATCGCCGGCCACCGTGCGCGGGGTGCCGAAGTAGGTAACGATGGGCTCGGGACACATTTCGTCGAGCACGAAGTTGCCGTTGCCATCACTGCACTGGTCGTGCAGATGGGCGGGTTTGTTGGCCAGAATCTTCTCCGCCAGCGGCGTGGCGCTGGTATCGGCCTCAACCGCATCCAGCCAGTCGCTCATGTAGTCCAGGCCCATATAGACATAGTTCGGGTCGCCGATCAGCGGCGCCGGTCCACCCCACATCACGAAATTTTCGTGATGCCCCAGCGCGCGATCCAGCCGCCAGCGCACCCAGTAGGCATGGACGGTATCGTGGGCGATGCCTGGATCATTGCCGGTAAAGTTGATCATGGCCACCGAGCCCATATTGTTGGCCATGTTGGAGTAGCCGGTGCGATAGACATTGGCAATGGCGGGAAAATCCGCCTTGATACGCTCGGGCACCCAGTTGAAGTTGACATCCAGGCCGCCGATGCGGCTGTTCAGTTCCACGAAATGAACGGGCGTGATCAGGCCCTGGCGCAGGGCCTGAAGCCCGTACTGGATTCCCACGGTGCTCAGCGGCAGGCCGG
>JBFIIN010000318.1:0-4605 GCA_041601225.1 Oceanococcus sp. | reverse complement strand
CGAGCTCGCGGTGGGCGTGCTGTTCACCTTTTGGAGCGGCTTTTGCCAATACCGATCGCTGACCCATGGTGTCAGCCTGATTTCCGGCAAGTGGCAGAGCCACGAGGGGCCAGGAGTTATCACGCACTTTCAGGCCCTGTCAGCGGCATTGTCGGCGACGGTCGGCCTGGGCAACATCGCAGGGGTGGCCATCGCTGTGGAACTGGGCGGGCCCGGCGCAGTGTTCTGGATGTGGATGGTCGGACTGGCCGGCATGGCGATCAAAAGCTTCGAGGTCACCTTGTCGATGCTGTATCGCAATACCGATGATCCGCGCAATCCGCATGGCGGACTGATGTGGGTCGCCAAGAAGGGCATCGCGGAACACTGGCCCCGACTCGCCAGGTTCGGCGGCTTTGTAGGTGGCCTGTTCGCGGTGCCCCTGATTCTGTTCGCCCTGACCGGGGGCAACATGTTTCAGGCCTGGGCGGTTGCCGACACTACGCAAAGCTATTTCGGCGTGCCGACCTGGATCAGCGGCCTGATCCTGGCCACCCTGGTCGGACTGGTCATACTGGGCGGAATCAAGCGCATCGGCCTGATCGCCGGCACCTTGGTGCCCGTGATGTGCGGCATCTACATCTTGTGCGGTCTGTTCGTGCTCATCACGAATGCAAGCGCCCTACCAGACGTCTTCCGGCTGATCTTTAGCTCGGCCTTCGCGCCGGCCGAGGCCAGTGGCGCATTTGTCGGCGGCACGGTCAGCATGGCATTCATCTTCGGCATGAAACGGGCCCTGTTCTCCAGCGAAGCGGGACTGGGTAGCGCGCCGATCGCTCATTCGGCGGTGCAGACCAAAGAGCCTGTCACAGAGGGCATCGTGGCCGGCCTGGAGCCCTTCATCGATACCCTGGTGGTCTGTACCATCACCGCGCTGGTCATACTCTCCAGTGGAATCTGGCAACGCGGCCCAGCAGGCCAATGGGATACACCCCCCGAACTCACGCGCAGCGCCGATGGCTGGATACCCGCAAGCACCATGCCCCCGGCCGGCGAATGGACAGATGGTCAGCAGGTTTTCGTGGTGGTGAGCACCGGCGCGGAATTGCACCAGCGCCTGTACGGCTCCATTGCGCAGGATGAGGGCACGCCGGGGATTGTTTGGCGCCCGCTCCGCAGCGAGTCGCCGCCGCAATGGGCCGAGGCCGGCCTTTTCCAGGACTTCCCCGCCTCAACCTTGACCGCCAAAGCCTTCGATTCCGCCGCGGACGGGCTGGGCCGATGGATGGTGTCGATCGCGGTCTGGCTGTTCGCCCTGTCGACCATCATCACCTGGAGCTACTACGGCGAACAGGGCGTGGTGTATCTGGTTGGGGAACGTTGGATACCCGCCTATCGCCTGGTTTGGTGCGCTCTGATCGTCGTCGCGACTCTGGGCTTTATTCGCACAGCCGCGGAAATCGACACCCTGAGCACCGTGGCTCTGGGCTTCATGATGGCCATCAATCTGCCCATCCTGTTATTGCTGGGACGACGGGCAATTGCGGCCTACCGGGACTACCTGCGGCGTTTGAAGTCGGGACAGATAACCAGCGTTTGATGGCTCAAGAGTCTCACAAATCGGGAGTTCTGCTGGTCAACCTGGGAACACCGGACCGCCCAGACCCGGCCGCCGTGCGGCGCTACCTGGCGGAATTTCTGAGCGATCCGCGGGTCGTCGAAATTCCCCGTCTCCTGTGGCTGCCGCTGTTGTACCTGCTGATCCTGCCGCTGCGCAGCGCGCGTGTAGCAAAAAATTATGCCCGCATCTGGACCGGGCGCGGATCCCCGCTGCGATTTCATACCGAAGATCTGGCCCATGGTCTGGCGACCGAACTCCGTAGCCCCGTGGTTGCCGCATTTCGGTACGGCCAGCCGAGTTTGCGCGACGGCCTGGATCGCCTGCTGGCCGCAGGCTGCACGGACATCACGGTGTTGCCGGCCTACCCGCAATATTCGGCCACGACCACGGCCACCGTGTTCGATGGTCTCGCCATCATGCTGCGCCAGCGTCGACTGGTTCCCAACCTCAACTTCATCGGCGATTATCATGTGCATCCGGGCTATATCGACGCGCTGGCCGATTCGGTAAAAAGCTTCTGGAACGGCCAGGGGCGTGGCGAGCATTTGCTGCTCAGCTTTCATGGCCTGCCGCAACGCAACGTCGACCTGGGTGATCCCTACCAGCAACAATGCCAGGCAACGGCCGCAGCGCTGGCCGGCCAGCTGGGGCTGGCCGCAACAGACTGGCAACTGGGCTTTCAGAGCCGGTTCGGCAAAGCGCAGTGGCTGCAACCCTATACCGATGGAATTCTCGCCCAGCTGGGACAGCAAGGCATCCAGCAACTGGATGTACTGTGCCCGGGATTTGCCGCAGATTGCCTGGAAACCCTGGAAGAAATTTCGATCCAGGGCCAGGAGATCTTCAGCGCGGCGGGCGGAGGTCAATTGCGCTACATTCCCGCCCTGAATGCCCAGGAGCAGCATATCCAGGCGCTGGCCCGGATTCTGCGGCAGCGGGCACACATTGATTGACCGTGTAATATCCCCGACCCCGAAACACGCAGACACCTCATCTTGGACTACTTATTTCAATACGGCCTGTTTCTCGCGCAGGCCGCAACTATTGTTGCCGCTTTACTGCTGCTGGTTGGCTCCATCGGTGGGATGATCCGCCACGCCCAGGAGCAGCTCGCCGAGCAACTGGAGATCAAGAATCTCAACGAGCGCTACGAGCGCATGGCGGACATTCTGCGCCACGAGATGCTTGACGAGCATGCGCATAAATCGCTGAAAAAACAACAAAAAAAAGAGCAAAAGGCGAAATCCAAGGCGGCCAAACTGGGCAGCGTCGAGCAGCGCCCGCGGCTGTTCGTGCTGGACTTTGACGGCGACATCCGGGCCAGTGCAGTGGAAAACCTGCGCGAGGAGATCAGCGCCGTGCTGCAGGTTGCGCAGACTCAGGATGAAGTGCTGCTGCGCCTGGAATCTCCCGGCGGCCTGGTGCACAGCTATGGCCTGGCCGCGTCGCAGCTTCGCCGCCTGCGGGATCACGGGGTCCGTCTGGTAGCCTCCGTCGACCGCGTGGCCGCCAGTGGCGGATACCTGATGGCCTGCGTTGCGGACCGCATCGTGGCCGCCCCATTTGCGATAGTCGGTTCGATCGGGGTGGTCGCCCAGCTTCCCAACTTCAACCGCCTGCTGAAAGAGCATCATGTCGATTTCGAGTTGCATACCGCCGGCGAGCACAAGCGAACGCTGACCATGTTCGGCGAGAACACGGACGAGGCGCGCAACAAGTTCCGCGAAGAGATCGAGGACACCCACACCTTGTTCAAAGATTTCCTGGTCGCCAATCGCGACGGGCTGGATCTGGACAAGGTGGCCACCGGCGAGCATTGGTTCGGCACCCGTGCGCTGGAACTGAGCCTGATCGACGAGATCAAGACCAGTGACGACTACCTCTTGGACGCGGCCAAGCAAAGCGATATCTTTTCGGTCAGCTACAAGATACGCAAACCCTTGAGCGAACGCCTGGGCCACGCCATGCGGGCCGCCTTGCCGGGCTGGCGCGCAAAGCCCGACGCGCCGCTCAAACAATTCCGCTAAGCCAGTACAGCCCGGGAGTATCGATGATGCAACTGCTCAGCAAAAATTTCTCGGACGGTGGCACAATCCCGGGCCATTGCGCCTTCGGCGTGGCCGATGCCCGGAACCATGTGGCCCTGTCCGCAAATCGCAATCCGCATTTGGCCTGGAGCGGGGCGCCCGATGACACACGGTCCTTCGTCGTGGTCTGTATCGACGTGGATGTGCCGACCCGGGGCGACGACGTGAACCAGGAAGGACGCACTGTTCCGGCGGACCTGCCTCGCACCGAATTCGTGCACTGGCTGCTGGTCGACCTGCCCTCCAGCGTGACGGAACTGGGAGAAGGCGCCTGTGCTGACGGGGTCGTTCCGCATGGCAAGCAGAACCCGCCGGGGCCCGTCGGCAGTCGCTCCGGAGTTAACGATTACAGCAGCTGGTTTGCCGATGATCCGGACATGGCGGGTCGCTATCTGGGCTATGACGGCCCCTGCCCGCCCTGGAATGACAGCCTGGTCCATCATTACCATTTCACAATCTATGCCGTGGACGTGGCGCGACTCGATGTGCCCGCCGGTTTTGGCCTGGCCGAACTCCGGCTCGCGCTGGAGGGTCATGTGCTGGACCAGGCCAGCCTCGTGGGCCGGTACAGCCTGAATCCGGCGGTTCCGGCCTAGGCGGCAAAACCGCTCTGCGGACCGGGGAACTTGGGCGACATGCCGGGAGTCTGAGGCTCTGTCCTCCTCCTCACACGAAGAAAAACTCATGCGAAAAGCTCTGCTTGCCCTGTTGTTGCTAACACTGACCGTACCGGGTTTCGCGGCCTTGCCGGGCAATGTACCCAGCTTGGCGCCGATGCTGAAGAAAGTCACACCCGCCGTCGTCAATGTGACAACCGAGGGCCGTCAACAGCCCGCCAATCCGTTTTTGAACGACCCAAATTTTCGGCGCTTCTTTGGCGAGCAGGCGCCCGAGCGCGACGTGCGCGGCCTGGGATCT
>JBFIIN010000317.1:0-4633 GCA_041601225.1 Oceanococcus sp. | reverse complement strand
CCGGTGGCGGATGCTCTGCCGGTCGCCCTGGTGCAGGGCAACATCCCCCAGGACCAGAAATGGTTGCCGCAGAATCGCTGGACCACGATGGAGCGCTACCGGGAACTGACCCAGCAGGCCTGGCATGCCCGCCTGATTGTCTGGCCTGAGGTGGCGGTGCCGACCGCCTATCACCGCGTCCGGGGCTATTTTCTGGAGCTGGACGAGGCCGCGCGCCGCGCCGGAACGACCGTCCTTGCCAGTGCGATCACCCGTGCCGATGGCAACTCCTACAACACCGTTTACGCGGTCGGTATGGACACGGGACGCTATACCAAGCGCCACCTGGTGCCCTTCGGCGAATACTTCCCGGTGCCCGCTGTCATGCAGCCCGTTCTGAACTGGCTGGATTTGCCCTATGGCAGCATCTCTACAGATATGCCGGTCGAGGCGCCGCTGCGCGTCGGGCCGTGGCAGATGGCCCTGTCCATATGTTTTGAGGACGTATTTCCGGACGAGGTCCGGCGCAGCGCCCGGGGCGCCGGATTTCTGGTCAATGTCACCAACGACGCCTGGTTCGCCGGCTCGACGGCCCCCTGGCAGCATTTGCAGATCGCGCGCATGCGCAGTCTGGAAACGGGTCGGCCAATGGTGCGCGTAGCCAACACCGGAATCAGCGCGCTGATCGATGCTGACGGCAAAATTCGCGTGCAGACCGCGTGGGGTGAGACCGCGGTGCTCCAGACCGTGTTCAAACCGCGCGAGGGGCAGACCCCGTTTGTGCGCTGGGGTCATGGGCCACTGTTCGTATTGCTGTTCCTGGGTCTGCTCGGTGGTCTGCTGCAGCGCCGCTGGGCCGCCATCGTCTGAACATTTCTTTACACTAGCGCGTTTTTCCACACAGCCGACCCAATGCAGGAACGTTACGACCCCGCCGCCGTTGAAAGCGCAGCCCAGAACTGGTGGGCCGAAAATCGCAGTTTCGAGGTCCGCGAAGATCCGGACCGTGAGAAGTTCTACTGCCTCTCCATGTTCCCCTATCCGAGCGGGCGTCTGCATATCGGCCATGTGCGCAACTACACGATCGGGGATGTGATCGCACGCTTTCAGCGTATGCAGGGGCGCAATGTATTGCAGCCCATCGGCTGGGACGCCTTTGGCCTGCCGGCCGAAAATGCAGCGCTCAAAAACCAGGTCCCGCCCGGGCGCTGGACCCGCGAAAACATCGCCTACATGAAGGGTCAGCTGCAGGCGCTGGGCTTTGCCTACGACTGGTCGCGTGAGCTGGCGACCTGCGATCCTGGCTATTACCGTTGGGAGCAATGGCTATTTACCCGCTTGCTCGCCAAGGGTCTGGTTTATCGCAAGAGTTCCATCGTCAACTGGGACCCGGTCGATAACACGGTGCTGGCCAATGAGCAGGTCATTGAGGGTCGCGGCTGGCGCTCCGGCGCACTGGTGGAGCAGCGCGAAATTCCACAGTGGTTCCTGAAGATTTCGGATTATGCTGACGAGCTGCTCAACGATCTGGACAAGCTCCAGGAGTGGCCCGAGGCGGTACGCACCATGCAGCGCAACTGGATCGGCCGCTCCGAAGGCGTGGAGGTGGATTTCGATCTGGCCACCGGTGGTACACCGTTACGTATCTACACCACCCGCCCGGACACCATTTTTGGCGCGACTTTCATGGCCGTCGCAGTGGAGCACCCGCTGGCTCTGGAGATCTCCCGCAACGATCCCCGGATCGCGGAATTTTGCGCGGAATGCCGCAAGGGCGGTGCGAGCGCCGCGGAGCTGGAGACCGCGGAAAAGACCGGTATGCCGCTGGGCGTGGAGGCCATTAATCCTCTGAGTGGCGAGCGCATTCCGGTGTATGTCGCGAATTTCGTATTGATGAGCTACGGCACGGGCGCAATCATGTCAGTGCCCGCGCACGACGAGCGCGATCATGCCTTTGCCGTGAAATATGGTTTGCCGATTCGCCAGGTCATCGCGCCGGCGGACGGCTCTGAAATTAACGTCCAGGCCCAGCCCTGGACCAGCAAGCAGGACATGGTGACGGTCAATTCCGGTGCGTACAGCGGACTCTCTTTCGCCGAGGCATTTGACCGGATCGCTGATGGCTTTGAGGCGCAGGGGCGAGGCAGGCGCAGGGTGAATTTCCGTCTTCGCGACTGGGGCGTATCCCGGCAGCGTTACTGGGGCTGCCCGATTCCGGTGATCTATTGTGACTCCTGTGGTCCGGTGCCCGTGCCTGAAGCGGATTTGCCGGTCGTCTTGCCCGAGGACGTCAGCGTAACCGGTGGCGCTTCGCCCTTGCAGGCGATGCAGGATTGGGTGCACGTACCCTGCCCGGGTTGCGGGGAGCCGGCGCGCCGTGAAACCGACACTTTTGATACGTTTTTCGAGTCTTCCTGGTACTACGCCCGTTTTGCCTGTCCGGATCAGGATGCCAGCATGCTGGACTCGCGGGCCAGCTACTGGACGCCGGTCGATCAGTATGTGGGCGGTATCGAACACGCGATCTTGCATCTGTTGTACGCCCGTTTCTTCCACAAGTTGATGCGCGATGAAGGGCTTGTGGATTCCGATGAACCGTTTCGCCGTCTGTTGACCCAAGGCATGGTGCTCGCAGACTGTTTTTACCGGACCGACGCCGACGGCGGGCAGGCCTGGTATTCGCCCCTGGAGGTCGAGTCCCGCCGCGACGCGCAGGGGCGGATCAGCGGCGGCGTATTGCTCTCCGACGGCCAGCCGGTGAACTACGGCGGCATGAGCAAGATGTCGAAGTCCAGGAACAACGGCATTGATCCGCAAGTGATGATCGATCGCTACGGCGCCGATACGGTGCGCCTGTTCATCATGTTCGCCGCGCCCCCGGAGCAGACTCTGGAGTTTTCGGAGTCCGGTGTGGAAGGGGCTTATCGCTTTCTCAAGCGTTTGTGGAAGCAGGTGCACGACCACGTCCAGGTGGGGTCTGTGGATGACCTGAACCCGGACGGCCTCAGCGTGCCGCAGCAGGATCTGCGGCGCAAGGCCCACGAAACCCTGCACAAAGCCGGCGACGATATCGGCCGGCGGGCGACCTTCAATACGGCCATAGCCGCCGCGATGGAATTGCTCAATGCCATCCAGAAGTTCGCGGCGGGCGAGGCCGGCGGGCGGGCGGTTGTGCAGGAAGCGCTGGAGATTATTGTCTTGATCCTGGCGCCGATTACACCGCATGTCGGTCATGCGCTGTGGCAAGCTCTTGGTCGCCCGGGCGCCGTGGTCGACCAGGCCTGGCCTGCGGTAGACGAGTCGGCCCTGGCCCGCGAATCGGTGGAGTTGGTGGTCCAGGTCAATGGCAAGCTGCGCGGCCGGATCTCGGTGTCCGCCAGCGCGCAGCGCGACCAGGTTCTGGCCGCTGCGCTGGCCGAGCCCAATGTCCAGCGATTTGTGGATGGCCGGGAGTTACGCAAGCAAATTGTCGTGCCAGGCAAGTTGGTGAACCTTGTCGTCTAGCCACCGGTGCATGTCGCTGGCGTTTGTGCTCCTGCTGGCGGCCTGTGGCTTCCAGTTGCAGGGAGGCGACAGCTGGCCCCGGGATTGGCGGGGCTACAGCCTGGAATTCGCACCGCGGGACGCAGAAGTCCGGGAGCTGGCAGACCTGCTGGACGATGCCATGCGCCGCAGATCCCTGCGGCCGGCGAGCGACGGTCAGATGTTTCGGTTGGAGCTGCTGAATGTCACCGACCGCAAGGTCATTTCCGCCATTGGCGCGGACGGCAAGGCGGTCGAATTCGAGCTGCAACGCAATCTGGCCTTTGTGGTTCGGGCGCAAGAGTTTCGCTCCGGGCGCATGAGCGCCACCGCGTCGCGGCGTTACAGCTTCGATCCGGCAATTCTCCTGGCCAAGGAAGCCGAGGAGGATCGCTTGCAGGGGGAGTTGTCGCGTGAGGTCGCGGAGCTGGCCTTGCTCCAGGTCGAATCGCAACTGCGCCGCTGGTCCACGGCTGCGGCCAGCGCGATCGACGATTCAGGGCAGTCGGACTAGGACTTGCTCCAGCGGTTTGCGCCGAGTCTCGGGCAAGCGCTCGGGAAAGCCGTACCAGAGCAGCGCAACCAGCTCTTCCTGCTCGGGGTCGATCCACAACAAGTCATAGAATCTTGGGTCGCGGGTCACCGGTCCGGTCGTCCATTTGCTGGCTATGCCCTGGGCCCACAAGCCCAGCATTGCGGCATAGACCGCGCAACAGCTAGCTGCATAGTCTTCGCGCAGGCGCAGGGGGTCGGGATCAAGCACCTGGGTAATGGCCACCCAGCCGGGGATTCGACGCCAGCGCTCGCGTTTGGCCAAGGCTGCCGCGCTGCCTTTGGTCTTGGCGACCAGCTGCGCATTGAGTTCGCTGATGGCCAGTGCGGTTTCCGGTCCGAGCAGGTAATAGCGCCAGGGCTCGCTGAGATGGTGGTTGGGCGCAAAGCGGGCCGCGTCCAACGCTTTGAGGACCGGTGCAGCGGGCACGGGCGTGTCCAGAAAATCGTGCACCGTGCGGCGCTCGCGCAGGATTTTTTCCAGTACGGCGGCTTGGTCATTCATGGTCGGGCCATTGTTGGGCAATCAATTCGAGCGGATGTACGACCGGGACGTTCAACCCGGCCCGGCGCAGCGCGT
>JBFIIN010000316.1:0-4641 GCA_041601225.1 Oceanococcus sp. | reverse complement strand
CCATGCCGGTATGCTGCCGATGAGCTACGCACCTTCTGGCAGAGCGACTATTACCGATCAGCCACGCAGATTCCAGGCGTGCCCGCCCTGAACGCCAGCGACCGCGAGCTGCTGGACCGTTACGACGAGATTGCCGGCGACCCCGATCTGTATCTGGACATGGACTTGCAGGCCGGTGATCTGCAGCTGGTATCCAACCATACGATCTTGCACGCCCGCACCGCCTTCGAGGACTGGCCGGAGGCCGAACGGCGGCGCCATCTGTTGCGTCTGTGGATTTCCCTGCCCGAGCGAAAATCGCTCAGGGTTCGCTGGCTGACCCTGGGCAGCTGGCTGAGTCTGACCGCAACCGCCACTCGCGCGCTGCTTCGGGCGAGAGCCGCGGCATCCTAGACTTCGTGCACAAAGCGTGCACGATCAAAGCGGAAGCGCTCATGATAGACGCCGTTCGGCGCACGTTTTCCCGCTCCAATGACCATAAGGACCACCGCATCGCGCGGGAGCTGCACGGCCTTGCGCAGGCGCGCTTCGTCAAAGCCTTCCATGGGGCAGGAGTCGAAACCATAAGCGCGCAGTGCCAGCATCAGGTTCTCGGCGGCCAGCGCCGCGGACTTGCAGGCCCAAAGCTGCATATCCGCCTCACTGTTAGGCCAGCGCGGCACGGGCTGGCGCAATCCGGCCACGTCGCGTAACAACTTCTTGATCTTGCCCAACGGGTCCAGCGGCAAACGGCCGTATTGGGTCAATGCGCGTTTTTTGTAATAGGACTCGACGACCCGCGGAATCGTCTCCTCGGGCCAGTGCTCGAGGATTTCAGCGCAATGCCGCTTCCAGGTGGTGGTGCGACCCACCACGATAATCAGCTCGGCCGCTGTCTTTGCGGCATTCTGGTTCAGGCAGGCCCGGATCAGCTTGGCGCGAATCTGGGGCGTGCGAACCCGGTAAAACTCCCAGGGCTGCAAATTCGATGAGTTGGGCGCGAGCAGGGCGAGATCAAAGCAGTCCTGAATCACCGCCTCCGGAATCAACTCCGTGGTGAAGCGCCGCACCGACCGCCGGCTGTGCACGACTTTGCGAAATTCCTCCACATCGATATCGGGCAAGCCTAGTGTCGCGTCTGGGCTCATGGTGCGGCTCCTGGTATATGCCATCGGGCAGCGACGCCGCCCTTCTCGGCGCGGAGTATGCCAAGGGGCGGGCGGCAGGGCACCCCGGTCATTGCAAAGCTTTGCATCGGTCGCTGCCAACCCTCCGGCGCATCGTTTGCCAGGGCAGATGGCTTGGTCGCCGCGCTCATGGCTCTGAGCGAGAGGATGTCAAAAAAAAGGCGGACCAGAGTCCGCCAAACTTCTGCCCTCCACAGAAGACCTAGTCCACGCGCACGGCCTCGCGAATACGGTCGAAACGCGTGCGACCGATATAGGGAACATTCATCAGGTCGCTGGCCCGCTCATAGGGACCATGCCACTGCCGGTACTGCACGATGCGTTCGGCCAGCGCCGGGCCAATCCCTTCCAGTTCGGCACTCAGCTGCCGGGCATCGGCCACATTGACGTTGACCGACCCGGCCCAGGCCTGCACTGACAGCAACAGGGCCACAGCAGCAAAGAGTGTTCTGCACAGATTCATCGGGCCGCTCCGGTTGTCTGATCGCATGGCCCTGCAGGGCCGTTACTGATCAAATACGGAAAACGACGCCAAATCCGGACAATCCCCGGAGATCAAGCTGCTCAGGGGCGCGCGCTGGCTAGCCGCGCTCGACAGCGCGCAAGCGAAGGCGAATCAGGCGCCGGACCGGCGGTGACAGCTCGGCGGTCGCGGCGCCAGGAGCAGGTCGGGCTTAAAACCAGCGCCGCATATACAGCAGGCCCAGCTCGAGAAAGCCGAGTCCGACCAGCAAGGCGCAGACCACCCAGAAAGCCGTGGCCGAATCGGCGCCGGGCATGCCGCCGACATTGATCCCCAACAGGCCGGTGATCAGGCCCAGCGGCAGGAACACCGCAGCGACCAGAGACAGCAAGTACATGTTCCGGTTCAGCCGGTCCTGCAGCCGGGCGACCAACTCTTCCTGGGTCACGGCGGCCCTCTCTCGCATGGCGTCCAGATCCTCGACGTGGCGCAGCATACGGTCAGCCACCTCGCGACAGCGGGCGCGATCCCGGTCGCTAAAGGCCGGCAGTTGCTCGGTCGCCAAGCGCCAGAGCACGTCACGTTGGGGCGCCAGATATCGCCGCAAGGCCACGGCCTGGCGCCGCGTGGCGCTGAGCTGGGCGCGAATTTCCTGGTCGGGCGCGTCAATCAGCCGGGACTCCAGATCATCCAGCGCCTCTTCCAGGCCATCGACGACCGGCCCTATGCGGTCGCTGAGGCCGCGCACGATAACCGCCACCAGTTCGCCTGGCGAGCTTGGCCCCTCGTTCCGCGCGAAGCGTTCGCGGACATCCTGCACTGCCAGCAGACGCCGCTGGCGCAGGGAGATCACCCGGTCGGCTTCAATCCAGATGCGGATGGACACCATGTCTTCGGGGTCCGCGCCAGGGTTCAGATTCACGCCACGCAGAATCAGCAAGCTGCCATTGCGCTCACGATGAACGCGGGGGCGGGTTTCGTCGGCCAGCATGGCTTCACAGATCAGTGGATCGAGAGTGGATTCCTCGAGCAACCAGGACCGGACCTGGGCGGCGCTGCGATCCAGATGGACCCATAGCGCGCCATGGCCCGGCGTCCAGGCCCTGACTTCGGCCCAGGTCTTGAGCTCCGAACCACCCTCTGCGGCCAAGATACGCGCACATACCAGCCCTGATTCCCGCTCCATGCCGTCACTCCGCTGTCATATCCCGCTCAAGATAAGCGATGCGGCGAAGCGCGCAAAAAAAAGCGGGCACAAGGCCCGCCAAGGCTTCTGGGGAAGAAGCGAACGAGGCTTCGGTGGGGGAAGAATCCGCAGGTTCGCCGAAGCTTCATGTTGCGGAGACTCCGTCAATCTGACCGAGCCGAGACCCTGCGGCCTCAACAAAGCTATACGGTAAAAGGGCCCGAATCCGGACAGGGCTCACGGACGAATTTGTTTGGCCCAGTCCAGCAACTTCCGCAAAATCTCGGTCTTACCCGGATCATCAGCGAACCGGAGCATCAGTTCCGCGAGCAGGGTGTTGTACTCATCCAGAGTCAGCCCGCCGTCGGGTGCATATTCCAGACGCCTTTCGCGAAATCGACGCCAATCTTCACGCTCGGCCTCATTGAGGCCATCGGGGAAATGCCGCGCCCGGTAGCGAAACCAGATCTCGCCCAGTCGGCGATCCTGAAACGCAGGCTGAAAATCAGCGACGGCGGCGGGCGGCAATTGAGTTACGTGCTCGCATATCCGCCGATCCGCATCGCCGATGAAGCCGCCATACAGATCCTGCTCGGGATCGCTGACCGGGGGGAACTCGCCCATCGCGAACACTTCGGTCAATTTGGCGGCCACCTCGCCGATATGCGCTTGCAGACTGGCCCGGTGTTGCTCGACCAGCTCCAGATTCAGGGCCAGACGCTCCGCCTGGGCGGGCTGCAAGGTGGCCAACGGCGCCAGCACGGGGCATTTGTTCACATGCACGGCCTTGACCGGGATCCGCGCCACGCCTTCCGGCAGATCCGCGGTCGGCGTATACAGCCGCTCGTGGATATCGACCGGGTCGAGCTCCAGCAGATCGGCGGGATTCACGCGCAAATCGAAGACCAGCACCGCATTGCCATTGGTGGGATGCGCGACCAGCGGCATGACCACGCTCAAACAACCCAGCTCGGCCGGAAACCGCTGCGAGACATGCACCACCGCCGCGCGGCTCTGCAGATCGAGTAACTTTCGCGCCGCCGCCTTGCCGCGACTGTTGAACACGAACTCATACAGCCGGGGCTGTCGCCTGCGGATCAAGCGGGCCAGCGCGATCGTGGCCCGCACGTCCGACAGGGCATCGTGCGCCTGCGCCTGCTCCAGCGCATTGGCCTGCGCCAGATCTTCCAGACGAAAACTGGGCTTGCCATCGGCTCGCCGTGGCCAGTGAATGCCTTCAGGGCGCAAGGCGTAGGTTAACCGCGCCATATCGATGATGTCCCAGCGCGAGCAGCCGTTACGCCACTCCCGAGCATAGGGATCATAGAAGTTGCGCCACGCGGTATGCCGGGTCAATTCATCGTCAAAGCGCAGACTGTTGTAGCCCGCGCCGCAGGTCCCCGGCTGCCCCAATTCATCAAGCACCTGCCGGATGAACTCCGGCTCAGGCCGGCCGCGCTCGAGGGCGATATCCGGCGTTATGCCAGTGATCAGACAGGCTTGCGGGTGCGGCAGAACGTCAACCGGCGGCTGACAATACAACTCGACCGGATCCCCCTGAAAATTCAACTCCAGATCGGTGCGCAACCCGGCAAATTGACAGGGTCGATCCAGGCGCGGATTGGCACCAAAAGTCTCATAATCGTGCCAGAGAATGCTGTGGTTCACGTCGCGCGGAAGATCTGAGCGGAAATGCGCAGGCTACCACGCCGCTGCGCGGGTATGATCCGCGGTACGCCATGCACAAACCCAAGAAAAGCGACGCCGATGGCCCGCGGCCATCGGTGCGATACGCATCACGACGAACCGTCGTGCGCGCCAGCCTG